>JAMNZB010000032.1 GCA_023622515.1 Bacillota bacterium
ACTCCTCAGTATGCCGTCGGCCAGTTTAAAAGACCGTCCTTCTTCATCGACATCAGTCAATTTAACAATGAAGTCCGTGTCCGGTACATCGATATCTATGAAAAGGGAGACCTCGGGAGAACCGGCGATGGTCAGTGGGTCTTCAAGGATTTCACTGGAGAAGACCAGGACATCTTCACGTTTCTCCACTTGGCTGTAGTCTGCAGGTGCCAAGAAGTCGTTGTCGCTGGGGTTGATAAGTTGAGGAAAGGGGGCGTAGGGGTCATAGCGGTAGGAGAGGCTGACCTCATCTCCTACGGAGTTGCTGAGCCTTCCTGTTTTTTCTTCGGAGGATAAGAAAAAGTCTTTTGGATGCATTTCTTCAGGTGGCCAAGCACCGGCCTTCCTCCACTTAAAATCTCCGGTGGAATAGTAGCTGACAACCTCTTTTTCTTCAAATCCTCCAAAGTTTTTTCCCTTCAGATGAATCTCAAACCAGCGGAGTATCTCCAGGTCGATGTCGTAGCGAAGGGCGGCAGGACCGACATAAAAACCCTGTAAATCACGCTGGGTATTGGCTCCGTGGGTCCAAGGGCCAAGCAGGGTCGTCAAACCAGCCGGATATAATCAAGGCCGGGGCCGTAATATTCTGTGCCTCTTTGGTCCAGTCTTGGCGTGCCCAGAATTCATCGTAGGCCTCATGCTCGAACATCTCTTCCCAGTAGGGAAAGTCATCATTCAATTTATCTTTAAAGAGTTTTTTTAGCGGTCGGTAGACCATCAGTTCCGCCCAGTCGTCGCGCAGCATCTTTGCCGGGTCAAAGTTCTTGTCGGTCAAAGAACTAAACCAGGGTAAGGCCCCGGAGAGGTAGGAGCCTCCGCGTCTCGGAAGGTCGCCGAAGGGACTTCCTGCCGTGACAATACTGGCCATAGCGGATAAATAGGGGCTGCCTGTAGAGGCCGCTGCCCATTGAACAAAGCCTAAATAACTTCCGCCCAGCATGCCGATTTTTTGGTTCGACCAGCTTTGCGCCGCAATCCACTGCAAGCTATCCTCCCCATCAGTTGCTTCATGGGCAAAAGGTTCCCAGCTACCTTCGGAAGCCTCTCTGCCCCGGACATCTTGAACGACAACGGCAAAGCCCCGGCAGACAAAAGGAAGGGCAACATTCTTCTGAGCATCCTTGTTATAGGGTGTCCGGATTAAAATTGTGGAAAGAGCCCCTTCCTTACCCTTGGGCAGGTAAATATCTGTTGCCAGACGGACCTTATCCCGCATAGGAAGCTTTACCGTGATTTTTTCTTGCATCAAGTAGCTAGCCGGAGAATAGCTTTTGTGCCTCCATTCCCTAAGGATGCTTTTCTCCTCTTTGCCCTCGGCGACTAACAGGCTTGTCGATTCCCGATTAGGGACAAGACAGGCGTAGATGCCCTCCTCATCATAAAAAATATCCATGGGAAATTTTTTATGCCGTTCGATTAGATGGCCGGCTTTAAATTTTTCGTAGACATGCCCGTCAATCTCTGCCCTGCTGTGGCTGGTTTTAATAAAGTCTTTCAGCTTGGGATAGAACTTAAAAAAATCCAGGACTGAAAGTTGAAACAGGGAGAGCAGAAGCGTATCCTCTTCCTCTGTTAAAGGGAGGGTCTGCTCCCATTCGCCTGTATAGAAATTTTGCTTGCTGAGTGCGGGTTTTTCATTCCAATAAATCTTGGCGTAGTGGATGCCTGAGCGATAAAGATTAAATACCATAATAAACTCCTATGCACTTTATGTACTTTGAACCATAGCAGTTTAAACGCTTTTAGCCAAGAACTATATTTAGGAAAGCCGTTAATTTTTTCGGCGATCAAGCTTCGGGCAAGCTAGAATTCAAGCCCCAAATCGAAGCTGAGAAAAAAGTCGAAATTTGGAATAAAAATAGATTGACTCCCCTCTTCCACTGTGGTAGACTTCAGCCACATGGACTATAAATGTGAGTCTGGGGCCGCGGTTTTTAAGAGTAGCTTGCGAAAGGAAAAATCGCCGAAATGCCATCCGGCATTGGGATTATGCTGAATAAGCATGGTACTGTCGAATAGAGGGATGCCCTCTCTTTATTTGGAGCACTTCTCACATTTGGGCAGAAGGACTTCTATCACCACGATGCCTTTTGCTCGTGGTTTTTTGTATTTTATTTCAAATTCAAGGAGTGGATTTAGTGAAATTTTTTGGAAGAATGGAAGCCCGAAACAATGAGCTTTATATTGGAGGCGTTAGTGTTGAAAGGCTCAGGCAGGAATTTGGAACCCCTTTGTATGTAATTGATGAAGGGGATTTTAAGGAAAAGGCCGGAGTCTTTATGGATAATTTCCGGTCGGATCAATTTGCAACCAGGGTGATTTATGCATCCAAGGCTTTTACCAACCTCTACATGGCCGGTTTACTAGCTGAATTAGGCCTCTATATGGACGTAGTCAGTGGTGGGGAATTATATACTGCCTTAAAGGGAGGCATGGCCCCTGAAAAAATCTACTATCACGGAAACAACAAGTTATTTCAAGAATTGGAATTTGCCCTGGCAGAAAAAGTGGGAACCATCGTAGTCGACAATGAATATGAATACCAATGGCTTTCGGAGCTAGCCGGCAGAGAACGGGTGAGGCTGTCTGTCCTCCTCAGGGTAAATCCGGGCATTGAGGCAGAAACCCACAAATATATTCAAACAGCCAAGGACGACTCCAAGTTCGGTATGAGCATATTCAATCAGAAAACCCAAGACTTAATAGAAGAAATGAGCAAGGATAAGTATGTAGACTTCCGAGGAATTCATTGTCACATAGGGTCTCAAGTCTTTGATGAAACATTCTTTTTTGCCTCGGCCCGGGCCATGATTCAATTTGCCTATGAGATGGAAAGCAAGCTGAATGTAGATATTAGAGAAATAAATCTGGGTGGTGGGTTTGGTGTCTACTACACAGAAAAAGATCAACCTTTTGAGTTAGCCGACTTCTTAAAGAAATATATTCAGATCATAGAGGAAAAACTCCACGCCTTGAACTTCGAGCTGGAAACAATAAGCATTGAGCCGGGCAGGTCCCTCATCAATAATTCCGGGTCCACATTGTATACGATTGGCCATATCAAGGAAACCATCACAGGCCGTCAATACATTTTTGTTGATGGCGGCATGGCAGATAATCCGCGTCCTGCCCTCTACCAGGCTGAATATGAGGCGGGGATAGGCAACAAAATAAATAGTGAGCCGGTTCAAGAATATACGGTAGCGGGAAAGCTCTGCGAAACAGGTGATATTTTGATTGAAAATATAAAGCTGCCTGTGGCAAGTCCCGGGGATATTCTCATTATCCCCTCTACCGGAGCCTATACCTATTCTATGAGCTCCAACTACAACAAAATAGGACGACCGGCGGTTGTCTTTGTAGAAGAAGGTGAGTGCCGGCTTGCTGTCAAGCGAGAGAGCTATGCCGATTTAATAAGGAATGATGTGGTTAGAAGATGAAGAGAGTGGTTATGAAATTTGGTGGTTCTTCACTAGCCACCACCGATAAAATAAAGAATGTGGCCCAAGTCATTCTGAACAGAAGGAACACTTGTGACCAAGTAGTTGTCGTGCTTTCTGCCATGGGTAAAACCACAGACAATATGATAAAGATGGCAGAAGAACTGGCAGAAAACCCCAGCCCCAGAGAAATGGACCTGCTCATGAGTACAGGCGAGATGATTTCCGCCTCTCTGATGGCTATACATTTCAAGTCTTTGGGTGTAGATTCTATTGCCCTGACGGGCTTCCAGGCAGGAGTGAAATCCATTGGCCGTCACAGAAAGTCGAAAATTGACCGGGTA
>JAMNZB010000007.1 GCA_023622515.1 Bacillota bacterium
TCGAATAATAGGCAAAATTTACCCCGTATAATTAGCTGTTTTCAGGAAAGAGGATATAATGGTACGGTGAGAAAAAAAGTGAGTAAAGTAAGTAAGATAAGTAAGTTATCGCAAGAAAATATAATGTTTGAACGTGGTACACTGAGCATAACAGAAAGTATTCGGGAGAGTATACCAAAGGGGTTTGCAGAAAGAAAATAATTGCGGGTTTGATGGGAGTACGAGTGAGATGAAAGAGAAAGAAGTAGAGCAGAAGGGGACAAAAGTAACAGAAACACCGGAGCAAAATCTGGCTAAGGGTGTTTTTTATATGTTGCTCTCCACCTTTGGTTTTGCCCTGATGAACTTGTTTTCAAGGCTGGCCGGCCCTTTACCGGCAACTCAAAAAGTATTTGTGCGAAACCTGATTATCTTTTTTATCACATTTTTCATTTTCCTTCGTGATTCCCAAAAATATGGGCGTGAAAAGCTCAGCCCCCTAAATTTCAGGACCCTTGTTGTCCGTTCATTGGTAGGTGTTTTAGGAATTATCGGTAATTTCTATGCGGTAGACCACCTGCCCCTTTCTGATGCCACTATTTTGGGTAAACTATCCCCTTTCTTTACCATTATTTTTTCCTACTTTCTCTTAAAGGAGCGAGTAAACAAAACACAGGCAGTTTGTCTTGCTATAGCCTTTGTTGGTGCCCTAATCGTGGTACAGCCCGGCTTTGATAATCCTCAACTTCTTGCCTATGCCGTTGCCTGTGGAGGGGGAATGTTTGCCGGTCTGGCCTATACCTTTGTCCGTATTTTAAGCATGCGGGGTGTAGGCAAAAATTTTATCGTTATGTTTTTTGCCGGCTTTACCGTTCTGTTGATGCTCCCTTTAATGGCCATAAAATTTGTTCCAATGACGAAAGAACAATGGCTTTATATGAGCCTTGTAGGGGTATGCGGTTTCTTTGGACAAATCGGTATGACTTATGCCTATGCCTATGCGCCTGCCAGGTCAATCTCTATCTTCGACTATTCACAAGTCATCTTTTCCGCTCTGCTCGGTATGCTCGTGGTTGATGAGTTCCCTGATATTCTCAGTATACTGGGCTATATTGTTATTTTCTCAGCTTCTTTTATCTTATTCCTCTCTAATTACAAAGCAGCAAAAAAATACAAGTCTGCTGCTTCAGCGGAAAAATAAATGCCTTTGCAAGCAAAAGGCTTGGACAAGCGGCTTGGAAGTAATTATTTTTCTTTAAAGGCTTGCTTAATAAGTAGCCATAAAAAGTCACCAAAGCCGGAAAATAAAGAGAAACAAAAGGAAAATGCTGAAAAACATAAAGGGGAGTTGACATTTAGGAAATAACTCTGCTAATATATCGGGGCGTTGAAATTTTGCACGGCGCAGTAGTTCAGTTGGTTAGAATGCCAGCCTGTCACGCTGGAGGTCGAGGGTTCGAGCCCCTTCTGCGTCGCCAGAGACCGACCCGATAGAGGGTCGGCCTACGCCCGAATAGCTCAGTCGGTAGAGCAGCGGACTGAAAATCCGCGTGTCGTTGGTTCAATTCCGACTTCGGGCACCAGACCCTGTAGTGTAGACTGCAGGGTCTTTTTTTACAAAGCTTTCTTCAGTTCTTGAGAATTACATCTTAGACAAGCCCATCTTCACGTGCTTTTGCTGAAGTGACTACTTCACGTGTATTTAAGTGCCATTCGGTATCTTTAACAAAGAGGGCGATTCCTTGAATAACAGCCCAAATGATTCCGTAAAAAGGGAACATGAAGATGCCTTTAAAATAATCCTTTACCGGCTTTTTTTCCAAAATAACCAAGAGGAAAAGTAAGAGAACAAAGGCAAAATAAGTAAAAATTAACTTGGCAACTTCAGCTTGTATCATTTGTATTGTAAAAGTTTCTAAAGCAAAACGTGTAAGAAGACGAATAATAGAAAGTACACTGACAAAGGTTAGGCAGGGGATTTTGGCCAAAAACCAAAAGGGGTCAAAGTAGCGATTATCCACACGTATTGCCTTGCTGAACAGAGGAAGCAGATAAAGACGCATGGTCTGTGCTGTGCCGACTGACCAACGAAAACGCTGCTTTAGCATAGGGAAAAACTCACTTGTTTGTATATCGTAAAAAATAGCTTCTCGGACAAAACAGATTCTTTGTCCCTTTAAGATCATTTGAATCCCAAACTCAACGTCCTCTGTTATCGTTTTTGTTTGCCAGCCCTTGGGGTATAAGAGATCAATATCAAAGCTGAAGCCGGTTCCGCTAATAGCCACAACCGATAGACCTAGACGATTTCTTGACTGGCGATGGAAACGGGCTTGAATTAGACGAAATAGAGCATTGGCTCCGGTGAGGCCGTTCTCTCCGGGATTTTGAGTATCGTGATAACCAATGAGAACGCGTTCGCCGGATTGAATGCGCCTATCCATGGCCCGCAAAAATTGCTTATCAACAAGGCTATCTGCATCAAAGACGACCACGTGGTCATAATTTTTGTGCAGTATCTCAAGCATGTATGAAAAGAACCAAGTCAGGGCGTACCCTTTACTTCTTTTGTGGGGATTTGTCCGCTCATAAACAAAAGCCCCCAGCCTTCGCCCAACTGCAGCGGTATTATCCGTACAGTTATCGGCAATGAGGAAAATGTCAAATAGCTCACGAGGATAGGCCTGCTCTTTAAGGCAGGCAAAAAGTTGCGGTAATACTTTTTCTTCATTTCGAGCCGAAATAACAATGGCAAATCTTGTCTTCGCCGGTATAGCGGTGAGAAAAATTGTCCGCCCCTTCTTGTCCGGTGAAATTCCGCATAGGACCAAGAAAAAATCGTAGGTCAAAGAGAGCAAGCAAAATATGATTGCTAAAATAGCAACATTGTCGAGTAGTTTAATAATTTGATGTATAGTAATTCCTTGCATATTTTCATTCTGACCTTATATGAGAGAAAAAGCAAGAGATAGACCTTATCTCTTTCTTGTGATTTATAAATTGTAGTTTATAAAAGCCTTAGCTTGCACTTGGTTCTTCAGCTAAGGAGCCGGGCAGTCATGCCCAAACGGACATGACCGCCTTGGCCTGTATATAGCTTGTATGATGAGTCCTGCGTCTACACTTGTTTTATCCTTAAGGGAGATCCCTTGCTGTTTCAACCAGTTTGTACAATTCGACAACATAGGGGTCGTAGCTGTTGAGTACCTCAAGTCGTTCCAAGATAGCCTCAAAGCCGGCTTCTGCTCGGTATTCGGAATCCTTCAGCAAAAGACCGAATTCCGCTATGGAAGAAGCGAGGCTGATGTTTTCCCCAGCTTCCGGTATAGGCTTGGCTTCTTGGTTAGCGAGCGGGTAATTTTTTTCTACGGATGTGTCGCCGTCCGGTTCTTTATAGCGGACAAAAACGGTAAGCATTTCATCGTTTTCGAGCCCTGTATTCTTATCTGTGTTTTCGTACTTACTGGAAACCGTCTTTAGCTCAAAGGGGGAATCCGGCCGAACAATTTCATAGAGGACCGTAACACTGTGCCCTGCACCGATTTCTCCGCCATCCTTGCTGTCATCACGGAAGTCTTGGGCTTCCATGACCCTGTTTTCATAGCCGATTAGCCGGTAGCCCTTAATATAGTAGGGGTTGAAGTCTACTTGAAATTTAACGTCTTTGGCGACAGTAAAGAGGGTTGCTCCGACTTCTTTGCCCAAAACGCGTCTGGCTTCTTCAATAGAGTCGATATAGTAGTATTCGCCATTTCCGCGATTGGCAAGGGCCTCTAGCCTGGTGTCCGATAAGTTACCGCTGCCAAAGCCAAGAACGGAAAGGAAAACGCCTTCTTCCTTTTTCTCGCTGACTAAGTCGCCCAGTTCACCCTCCGAGGTGATTCCAATGTTTAAGTCACCATCAGTGGCAAGAAGGATACGGTTGTTGCCTCCTTCGATATAGTGTTCTTTGGCAATTTCATAGGCTCTCAGGATTCCGCTTGAGCCATGCGTACCTCCGCCCGTGTCAAGACTTTCGATGGCGGACATGATTTCCGCCCGGTCATCGAGACTCTTGCCTTCAAGTAAAACCCGGTCTTCACCCGCATAGGTTACTATAGAGATTCTGTCGTAGGGGCTAAGGTTGTCCAGCAAGGTGAGATAGGCGCGTTTTACAAGGTCAATGCGGTCAGGTCCGTACATTGATCCCGATACGTCAATCAGGAAGACGAGATTTGATCCCTTGTCGCTGGTGATGATGGGTTCAGCTGTTTGAAAACCGAGAAGGAGTAATTCGGTATCCTTATTCCAAGGTGTTTCGGCCAATTCTACAGTGAGTGAAAAAGGGGTGTCCGAAGATTCCGGAGCAGGATAGTCATAAGTAAAATAGTTGAGCATTTCCTCAATGCGGACAGCGTCTTTGACCGGTTTTGTGCCCTGCTTCAGAAAACGTCTGATATTGGCGTAGGAAGCGGTGTCAACATCTGCGGCAAAGGTGGAAAGAGGGCTCTCTGCACTTATAAGGAAGGGGTTTTCCGGCAGACGTTTGTATTCTTCGGTATTCCAATCCGGCTCCTCGCCCTCGGGATACCATGTGTCGGCAGAGGCCATATCACTCACGGGAACTTGGTGCATCTCCCTTGTATACAAACTACCGCTTACCTTAGAATCGTCGAACAGGCCTTCTTCCGGTTTAGAGGGGCTGCGGTCTCTTTTATAGACCAAACTTGATGTCAGACAGCCTGTAAGGCTGAAGAGCAAGCAGAGTATAAGGAAGAGTGAAAAACTATAGCGGTATATTATACGTGTATTCATGGTTATTCTCCTTTAATATTTTCTTGGATATGCATGGTGATAATCCTGGTTAAAAATGCGCGTAATTCTTCTGTAGTAAGTTTTTCTGCATGTCCTCCGAGATAGTGGAGGCCGCTTTTGATGTAGAAAGCATGACGTTCTTCATCGGTTTTAAAATGCCAGGTATCTTCATTGTCATTTAAGGCGGGTAAGTTATCCCTTATTTTTTCCGGGAGAGGGGAGGTCGAAATATAGAGGTTAATGCTTTTGCTATCAAGTCTTGCATCAACGTATTGCACCTCTCTGATTGCCGGGTCATAGGTCTGATCTTTTACTTTTTTATAATGCTTTTCTTTGCTGACAACTTCCTCAGCAAGGTAAAAAGAATCCTCTGCTTCTTTAGTCATACCTTCTTCCCCTGCTTTTTTATTTTCTTCCGGGGCTTTGTCCGCTTGCTGCAGCATGGGGGCCCCGGCCATGTTATTCTCTTTCTCCGACTTGACGTCCGGTAGTGCTTTTTCTAAATAGGCCATATCTCTTTTGTTTTGATTCAGCATGGGGGGGATGACAACAAAAAGAATGGCAGCAGCAACCAGACCGGAAGCAAGACCAAGCAGTTGCTTGTTCCTACGTGTCTTTTTTCTCGCTCGCTCATATTTGCTCAAAATACTTTGTTTTCTCTCTTCTGTTGTTTTCATCTACATCTCCTCCGTGCGATACAAGTCTTTTATTCGCTGCTTGGCCCGATAGAGATAGTTGTCGACTTGTTTTACGTCTTTTTCCATGATGGCCGCAATTTCTTCATAGGTCATTTCTTCAAAATAGTAGAGGTGAATAGCCTGTTTGTAGTTTTCCGGAAGCTTCTGCAGTAAACGATACAGGGTGCGGTATTCCTCTTGTTTTACTAATTCATCCAAGCAGTTTTCTGTTTGACCTGGAAGTTCTTGCAAGGTATCTTCGCTGACAAATTGGATGCGTTTTCTCCTTTTCAGGTAGTTAAAGGCTTTAAATTTGGCTATTTGGTACAAATAAGTCTTAAAAGAACTGTCTTTGCGGAAACGCTTCTTATGTAGTAAGAGGTCTACAAAACAATCCTCCATAAGGTCTTCTGCTGTGTGATAGTTACTAACATATGTATTGATGAAAAGCGTAAGCTTATCTCCGTACTTCTCCAAGAGATAGGTAAAGGCGGAGTCACTGCCCTCAACAAATTCTTGATAGTAATGCAAATCTTCATTCATCATGCCCGGCATTTTCCTTTCACTTACTTAGTCAATCAATAAAAAGAAAGTCCTCACTGGATAAAGCAAAAAATACAACTATTTTTCTGAAGGAGGAAGCCGGGTGCACAAGCAGGTTTTTCACCAAACGGGACATCAGCTTCCCGGTCAATTAACTAACTTATATTTTAATCAAAAGACGGGTAAAGAGGAAGTGGGGATACCTCCATCTCTTGCCAAAGTTGAATACTATGAACAAATAAAAAGATAAAATTTATTGTAAGCAGAACATTTTATCCATATAATGAGAAGGTAAATAAAAAAGAAGTATGCGAGAAATGAAGAGGTAAAAGATAAAGAACGGCTATTTTGCAGGGATTATGAAAAGATATAGTCCCCTTGTTTTGAGTGGCCATTGATTTTTACCATCTACATGGCTAGGAGAAGGTATGGATATTTTTAGTATTTTCACTCTTGCAGGGGGTGTGGCTGTCTTTTTATATGGCATGGATCTCATGGGCAGGGGCTTGCAACAAGCGGCCAGCGATAAAATGCAAAGCCTGCTTGCCAGACTCACCAGTAATATTTTTAAAGCTGTGCTTTTAGGAGCTACCGTAACAGCGGTTATACAGTCTTCATCAGCAACAACGGTCATGGTTGTCGGTCTTGTAAACTCCGGAATTATGGATCTCTATCAGGCCGTCGGGGTTATTATGGGGGCTAATATTGGAACGACCATTACAGCTTGGATACTCAGCCTTGCCGGTATTCAAGGAGATACCTTTCTCTTGCGTTTGCTGAACCCCTCAGGTTTTGCGCCAATCTTAGCTGTAATCGGTATAGTCTTCATGTTATTTTCAAAAAAGGAAAAACGTGTCAATGTAGGAATGATTTTCTTTGGCTTTGCTCTTCTCATGCTTGGCCTGAATACGATGAGCGGAACGGTTGCCCCTTTGAAAAACGACCCCCAATTTGCAGAATTTTTCTTAATGTTTGAAAATCCTGTTTTGGGGGTTCTGGTTGGTGCTGCCCTGACGGCTATTATTCAAAGCTCCTCGGCCTCTGTTGGTATTATGCAAGCCTTGGCAGTGACGGGTAGCGTTACCTGGGGCTCAGCCATTCCTATCATAATGGGGCAAAATATTGGTACTTGTGTAACAGCTATTATTTCTGCTATCGGAGCAAAGAGAAGCGCCAAACGAGCGGCCATCATCCACTTGCTTTTCAATACGGTTGGGACGGTGATTTTCATTCTTGCTTTTTACACGCTCAATATGATTAAACCCTTGGCTTTTTTGACAGATGCGGTGTCCCCGGCGGGTATAGCTTCTGTGCATACTATATTTAACATTTCAGCCACGATTATTCTTCTGCCCTTCCATAAGTTCTTGGTAAAATTGTCAACGCTCGTACTTAAAGACATACCGGAAGAGAAAGAAGCGGTAGAATTGCTGGACATCGAGAAGAAACGCTTCTTACAAATTTTAGATCCGCGCTTTCTTGAAACCCCCGGCTTTGCTCTTTCCAAGGCAACAGAGGCGGTTCATGTTATGGCTAACATCAGTGTGGAAGCGGTTGTTCTTGCGACAGGTATGAACAACAATCCGACCCAAGAAATACTCGAGGCCGTTATCCATAAGGAAAATCTGGTGGATGCCTTTGAAGATGAGCTGCAAACCTACTTGCTTCGCTTAAGCCAAAGGCAGCTGGGCGACCAGGAAGCTATTGACTTAAACATCATGATGCATGCCATTAATGACTTCGAGCGAATATCCGATCACGGTGTCAATATTGCTGAAGCCTTTTTAAAGCAGGCAGGAGGAGAAGAGTCATTCTCTGCTGAAGCTAAAGCAGAACTCAACACCCTTATCCACGCTGTTCAGGAAATTTTGGCTATCACCGGCAATTTCTTCGTCAACCGTAAAAATGACCGTAGCGAAGAAATAGAAGCTCTTGAAGAGGTCATTGACAATCTCGCCCTTGAGTTGCAAAATCGCCATATTGAGCGACTGAAGGCAAGTAATTGCAGCGTCGAAGCAGGTTTTATCTTCTCGGATATTATTACCGCCCTGGAAAGAATCGGTGACCATTGTGCCAACATTTCCTTTTACATTCATGACCTTGTTGACGGCGACTATGACCGCCATCAGTATAAAAGTCGAATCCAAGAGAATAATGCGGAATTTGTCCGTTATTATGAGACCTATCAAACAAAGTATGCTTTGCCTGCCAAAATGGTATATACTTCTGGGAGTTTGCTGACAAATTGATGTAAATGAGGTCAATTCTGCAGCCTGCTTAAGGGACGATGAGACGGCTAAGGCTGAAGGCTGAAATCCAGCCGGTAAATACTCGCCGTAAAATTTGTTTTATTCGTGTAATAATAAAAGGCTTCTTTAAAGGTATAATTTCAAGAAGCCTTTTGTTTTGGCTACTAATGACAGAATCTTTAAGAATAGTTTTGATAGATTGATTTCAGTGTAAAGGAGAGTTGACCATGACAAAAACAGATTTAGATTTGCAAGCCCTACACCTTCAGTATGGAGATTGGTATAAAGATGAGGGCATGCTTGAACGGGCAAGGATGAGCGGAGATTTATACCCTTATTCAAGACTCTTTCGCCCCATCAAAATCAACAACATTACGCTGAAGAACCGCCTTGTTATGGCCCCTATGGGAAATATCAACATGAACGAAGAAAACGGCCGGCCATCAAGCACCATGCTTGCCTATTTTGCAGAAAGGGCAAAAGGCGGGGTTGGCCTAATTACCTCAGGCCTTATTCCGGTCTCCCAAACCCTTGATCCAACCCTCTTGGAAAAGGGGGGTATTGGTTATTTTCCAAGACTTTCGGGAAGCCGCAGCTTCTTTTCCGGTTGGCGTGACCTTGCAGAAGCTTGCCATAACTACGGTAGCCACTTTTTTGTACAATTGACAGCCGGCCTTGGTCGGGTGGGCAATCCGGAATGTTTGCTGACCCACAAGAAATTTCCGCGTTCTGCCTCCTTTAACCCTAATTTCTATGTGCCGGAGATTCCCTGTCTTAGGCTCTCGGATAGGAAATTAAAGAAAATAGTTAAAGCCATGGGGCAAGCTGCGGCTGATGCCAAGGCTTGCAAAATTGACGGTGTCTACCTGCATGCCCATGAAGGTTATCTTATGGAGCAATTAGCCAATCCGGCCTATAATCGCAGAAAATTGGGACGCTACAAAGATCCCAAACGCTTCGGCCTGGATATTGTAGAAGAAATTCGCCGCCGGGTAGGGAAAGATTATCCGATTATGTTCCGTATTAACCTGTCCTTAGCCTTACAGGCAACCTACAAGGAAGAGATGGAAACGGATAAGGTATTGAAAAAATTTAAAAATGAACGAAGTGTTGCCGACACACTTGCCTATATGGAGGACTTGGTTAAAGCCGGAGTTGATCTTTTTGATGTTGATCTTGGTTCTTATGAAAACTGGTGGCTCCCCCACCCACCAAGCTATATGCCCCCGGGATGTTTTGAGTCTGTGGCCAAAGCTGCCAAAACACATTTTGCAGAAAAAAATGTCCGGAGTAATAAAGGTCTGGAAGTGCCTATTGTAGCCGTAGGCAAGCTGGGCTACCCTGACCTTGCCGAGAAAATTTTACGTGATGAAAGCGCGGATATGATTATGTTGGGCAGGCCCTTGCTGGCCGACCCCGATTGGCCGAAAAAGGCTTATGCCGGCCGTGTGCATGATATCCGACCCTGTATTGGCTGCCAGGAAGCTTGTGTCAATGAATTTGTTCATGGCGGCAAACCCCACTGTACTGTCAATCCCCGCTGCAGTTTTGAAGAGCAGTTCCCGAAAGAGCCCCTCTTTGCCCGTAGAAACAAACGAGTGGCCGTAGTTGGTGCCGGCCCTGCCGGCATGGAAGCGGCCCTGACACTTCATGAGCGTGGACACGATGTTACTTTATACGATGAAAAAGACAGTCCAGGCGGGATGATGCATACAGCGGCTTTTTTAGCGAATAAAGTCGACCTAAGAAATTTACTCAGCTGGTACCAAACACGTATCCGGCAAGCCATGTCCGGACTCGGTTTTTACTACTATCCGGGAACTGTTGCCAGTGTTAGCCTTTTAGAAGATGAGCGCTATGATGTAATCATTTGCGCCACAGGGACAAGAGAAAGAAAGATCGATTTACCGGGCTTTGAACGTACGGTTTCCGCTACAGCTCTTTCTCATAATCCGGATTTGGCTAAAGATAAGAAAAATATCGTTATTATCGGTGCCGGTCCTGTTGGCTCAGAACTAGCCTTTATCCTGGCTGATGACGGCGAAAAGAAGGTTACATTGGTAGAACAATTGCCCTATGCAATGAAGGAATTATGCACGGCCAACAGGGGTTACCTTTTACACTACATGGAAAAGAAGAATGTTGAATTGCATGTAGCTTCTCAAATAACGGAAATCCTTGAAGACAAAGTCCGTATCCGCAAAAACATATCAAAAACACTAGCGAAGCCTTTTGTTACATGGACACCGGTCCTTCCTGATAATGTGAACAACCCCCTTGCCAAACCGGCTCAAGAGGAGTTTGCTGAACTGGCCATTGAATGTGACTTATGTGTTTCCGCTATTGGAAATGAGGCAAATACAGACCTGTATGACGAGCTTGTCAGTAACTGGTGTGCACCGGAAATCTATAAGATAGGGGATGCCTTTGCCGGCAGGACGATAAAGGAGGCCATCCATTCCGGCTACCGGCTGGCCTTGACGATATAATCTAATCAAGAAGCAGAAAGTAGCCTATAATGGTTTAAGTCTGTATGTAAGTACTTTTCAAACGCTGGAGAAAGGGGAAATACGCTTTGAACATCGCACTGATAGGTTGTGGCCGAGTGGCTGAAAAGCACCTGAAAGGGATTTTCTTCCAAGAAAAAAAAGGAAGAGGAAAGCTTGTCGCTGTGGCTGATTCACGGAAAGAAGCCGCAGAAAATTTACTGAGACAGTATAAAAGAGAAAACATTCCGATTTTTCAAAATCAAGATGATTTACTCGCTGCACTTTCACCCGATATTATAGCAATTACGACACCTTCGGGCAGCCATAAGGAATTAGCACTTAAAGCTCTTGGAGCAGGGGCTCATTTGCTGATTGAGAAACCGCTGGCCATGACCTTGGAAGATGCTCTTGCCATTCGTGATATGGCGGAAAAAACCCGGCGCAAAGTTGCCCTTGGCCATATTTACCGCTATTTACCCACTGTTCAGCAACTTCATGAAGCCATTGGCTCCGGCCGTTATGGCCGGGTCTTATTTTCCAGTGTTGATGTACGTTGGGGGCATGGGCAAGACTATTATGATCTAGCCCCTTGGCGTGGAACACGAAAAGCGGATGGCGGCGTCATTATGAATCAGTCTGTCCATGCCTTGGACTTAATGCGCTGGCTTATGCATAGTGAAAACAGTAGGATTGAAGAAGTGAAAGGCTTTGCCGATTTACAGAACCACGATATAGAGTCTGAGGATTTGGGTCTCGGTTTATTTGCTTTTACCAATGGTTCCTATCTGAATTACGAGGGGAGTACGTCTACAGAAGATGACTTACATGAAGCCCGTCTTTTTATCTGTTGTGAAAAGGCTGACATTCGCGCCGGATTGCTCGGGAAAAAATACCAGTTATCCGTACGGGCTTTTGGCCGGGAAGAGCGTAGGCAATATGTGAAAGCCTATGTTAAAGAGCTTGTAGCTAAAGAGGGCTTAATTGGTCTATCCACTATAACAAACCCTCATACCGCCATCTATTCCGACCTCATTGCCGCCATACAAGAAGATAAGACACCCCTTGCCTCAGTACATTCCGGAGTAAGCTCACTGGAAATGGTTGAAGCCCTATATAAGGCGAGCGGGATTATCTGATGCAAACAAGAAAAGTTCCTTCAAATCAGGCTGAAGCGAGGTGCCGGATGTGATAGAAATTAGCTGAAAAGATGGCTTGCAAGTGGAATCGCTTGATGGTAAATACTTGATATTAAATAAAAGAGAAAGCGTAAGGACCGGACAATGCATTTTATTGATTTGTTGAATAAAAAAAAGAGAGGCCTTGCCCTCTCTACAGAAGAAATTAATTGTTTTGTTGAGGGATATTGCCAAGGTCATATTCCCGACTATCAGGTGTCAGCCTTTTTAATGGCCATCTACTTCCAAGGGATGACTGTTCAGGAAACGGCTGATTTAACGCTAGCTATGGCTAATTCCGGCGACCGGGTAGACCTCAGTTCCATTCCCGGTGTAAAGGTTGACAAACACTCCACCGGAGGGGTAGGGGACAAAACAAGTCTGATTATTTCACCTATCCTTGCTGCTCTCGGCATTAAGCTGGCTAAAATGTCCGGCCGGGGACTTGGTCATACGGGGGGAACAGTGGATAAACTGGAGTCAATCCCCGGACTGAAAACAGACTTATCCTTAGAGGAATTTTTTGGGCAGGTAAAAGATATAGGTCTTGCTATTGCCGGGCAAACAGCCAATCTGGCGCCGGCTGACAAAAAGCTGTATGCCTTACGCGATGTTACGGCAACAGTTGATAATATGTCTTTGATTGCTGCCAGCATTTTATCCAAAAAAATTGCTGCCGGCAGTGACCGTGTGGTTTTTGATGTGAAATGTGGTAGTGGTGCTTTCATGAAAACGGAAGAAGAAGCAAAAGAGCTCGCCATTCTTATGCGTGATATTGGAGCAAAATCAGGGCTTGCTGTTCACTCCATTGTCTCCGACATGAACCAACCGCTTGGCCGCATGGTAGGCAACCGCCTTGAAGTCTACGAATCCATCGAGACCTTGAAAGGGCGGGGTCCGGAAGACTTGAAGGAACTTTGCTTTGCCCTTGCCGGTGAAATGCTTGTTCTAAGCGGTATGTATACCGAGGTCCAGGCCGAAGAAAAGATCTCTGAGGTTATTGTTAATGGGGCAGCCCTGGAAAAATTCAGAGATATGGTCGCTGCCCAAGGAGGCGATGTGGCTTATATAGATGAGCCTGAGCGCCTCTTACAGGCCGGGGAGAAATATGAATTTTTAGCGGAAAAAGCAGGGTATGTGACTAAGATGGATAGTGAGGCCATCGGTACAGCCTCCTTGCTTCTTGGTGCCGGCAGGAGGACTCTGGATGATGTCATTGATTTTGATGCCGGCCTCATCTTTGAGAAGAAGCTGGGTGATCAAGTTGAAAAAGGCGACCTTATTTGCACTCTTTATTCCAACGATAGGGCCTTATTTTCTGAGGCGATAGAAAGATTGAAAGGGGCTATTGAGCTAGGGGAGCTTGCTTATAGGAAGAAAAATATTGTTTTGGCAAGAATTTGCTAAATTTGACATTTGCCCACTCTTCTGCTAGACTTCTGGAACACAATAAAAAAGTATGGCGCAGTAGTTCAGTTGGTTAGAATGCCAGCCTGTCACGCTGGAGGTCGAGGGTTCGAGCCCCTTCTGCGTCGCCAGAGCCACCCTGTTCGGGTGGCTTCTTACTTTATGTCCCTATTCTTAACAATTCTCATGTAAAATGGAGATGTTCTTGCACTTATTTGATAAGGTCTACACAAATGAAATAAGCTGTGTCGGCTTTTGTATCAAGTTTAATTTGGTGCAAGAAATGGAAAGGAAACATATGTTAAGTAAAACGCTTGTAGAAAAAATTCTTACTACGGCGCTTTCCGGCGGTGCTGAATTTGCCGAAGTGTTCGTGGAAGAGAAAGATAATACACGCTTAAATTACGTCGCAGCAAAACTGGACCATGTAGGGGTCGGACGTGATTATGGCTTGGGTCTTCGGATTATTTCCGGCTTTGAAGTAGTCTATGGGTATACATCGGATCTTTCCGAAAGTAATCTCCTAGCTTTGGCAAGAACAACAGCTGCAGCCCTAAAAGGGACAGAGGACAGCAAGATTATTTCTTTTAAAGTCCGAGAGAATCGCGGCCTTGTGCCTATTAAAACCTATCCGCAAAATGTTAAGCTCAAAGAAAAACTTGTCCTCTGTAAGGAGGCTTATCATGCAGCAAAAGAGTATGACGATACCATAGTTCAAGCCTCTGTTAATTATATGGATGAAACACAGCAGGTTCTTATTGCTAATTCAGAGGGTCTTTGGGTTGAAGATTCAAGAATTCGTACCCGCTTCGTCGTCAATTCTGTTGCCTCCCTGAATGGTGAAATGCAGACCGGTTTCTATGGCCCGGGTGCCTCTATGGGCTTTGAGTTTTTTGAAACAATTGATGTAAAAGAGGTTGCGCGTGAGGCTAGCCGGATTGCGGCAACCATGATCCGTGCAGACTACGCCCCTTCCGGATCCATGCCCGTTATTATGGATAACGGCTTTGGCGGAGTTCTTTTCCACGAAGCCTGTGGCCACGGTTTAGAAGCAGCTTTTGTTTCTAAAGGAGCTTCCGTGTATGCCGGAAAACTTGGTGAATTAATCGCTTCACCCCTGGTTACTGCCTATGATGATGGGACAATTGCGAATGCTTGGGGTACGTCCAACTATGATGATGAGGGCAGCCTGACCCAAAAGAATCTGCTGATAGAAAATGGTGTCTTAAAATCCTATCTGGTTGATCGCTTTAACGGTAAGCGGATGGGTATGGAAAGCACAGGCTCTGCACGTCGTCAAAGTTATCGTTTTGCCCCGACCTCTCGTATGAACAATACCTATATTGCAGCCGGTGAATCAACAAGAGAAGAGATTATTGCTAATACGGAGTATGGCCTTTATGCACAGAAGCTGGGTGGAGGTTCCGTTGATGTTACAACAGGAGAATTTAACTTTGCTGTTGCGGAAGGCTACCTTATTGAGAACGGGAAAATTACAAAGCCTGTCCGAGGCGCTTCACTGATTGGAACAGGTCTTGAAGTCCTCCAGAAAATTGATATGGTGGCGGATGATTTTTCTCTTGCCGAGGGTATGTGTGGTGCCGGCAGCGGCATGATTCCGGCTGCTTTAGGGCAGCCTCCCTTACGTATTAGTAAATTGACCGTCGGTGGTAGATAGGAGAGCATGATGGATAGACGAAACTTTGCTGAACTGTGCCTTACTCGCGCACAAGAAAAATATGATGAAGCGGAAGTATTTGTTCAAGCTTCCAATAGTTCTGCCATTAAGTTTTACAATGGCAATTTAGAAGAATTTAGTCTTGCTGATAGCAACGGGGCTCAACTCCTTGTCCGCTCCGGGAATAGGTGGGCCAATGCCTATACCGAGCAAATAGAAGAAGAGGCTATAGATTTTCTTTTGGAAAAAGTGGAGGCTTCTTTAGATGTTGCTGAAGAGAACGAGGACCAAAGCCTTTATGTACCGGGGGCAGAGGAAAAGTTATGTGACTTGCCTAAGAGGAAACACTTTGACTTCGATTCGGAGAAAATTATTCGTTTTTTACAGGATTTGAGTAATAAGGCCGGAGAATTAAGTGAAGAGATAAAAGTGACCATGACGAGTGTAGGCTTCCAGTCAGGTCATAAGATCCTCCTCAATAGCCAAGGTCTTGATAGAGAAGAAAAAGGTAGCGCCGCCTATGCCATGATTTACCTAGTCTTGGACCGGAATGGCGAGATGAAGTCAGACATGGCTTTCCGCTTTATAGATAATTTGGAAGAAGTAAATCTGGAAGAACTTGCCCGAGAGGCTATAGAAAAAGCTGCCTCCGCCTATGGGGCCAAGAGCACGAAAGCCGGCATCTACCCTGTTGTTATTGAAAACAGGACCTTCAGTTCTCTTTTTTCTGCAGCCCTCAGTGCCGCTTTCTCCTCAGAGATGGTACAGAAGGGTATGTCTCTTTTAGCCGGAAAGAAAGGCGAGCAGATTGCTGCTGAAATTCTCAATGTATACGATGATCCGGCAAGTGAACATGCCCTAGTCCCTTCCAGTTTTGACGATGAAGGTGTAGCCCACCAAAACCTAGCCCTAATTGAAAAGGGAGTCTTGAAAAATTTCTTTTACAATCTTGAAACAGCAAAAAGAGATAAACTGGAAAGCACCGGGAACGCCTCTCGCTCTTATAAGTCAAAGAGCACACCCGGCCCCGGCTTTATCCGTTTTGTGCCGGGAGAAAAAGACTTCTCCGAGCTGTTAGAAGAGGTTGGAAATGGTCTCCTCATTACCAGTCTCCAAGGCCTCCACTCCGGTCTTAACCCGGTCAGTGGTGACTTTTCTCTGCCGGCAAACGGCTTTCTTATTGAAGACGGCAAGAAGGGCAGACCGGTTAATCAGATTACCATTGCCGGAAATATTCTCGACCTGCTCAAGAATATCCGTCAGCTGGGCTCCGATGTGGTCTTAACCTTGGATAACAGCTATGTTCCCTCGGTTATTGTAGACAATGTTGCCGTTTCCGGTGAGGAATAGTCTTGCACTCAGCTAGAAAACATAGAAATTATAGTGGGCAAATCCTTGCCCACTTAATTTTTTACAATAGCCACGGTTTAATTAAAAGCCATGAGGGATTTGAACTTATAGGTTTTGACACGTGTTGTTATAGTAATAACAGTATCGGAGAATGAGATGTACGCATTAACTTAGGCTACTTTTTCCGCAGGCAATAAGGCATAATAATGCTAATAGGGAAAGTTCGAGTAATTGATACGGTTTCATAGCTATTGAAATATATGATCTGAAATTATGTAGTCGTGATAAAATAGTGGGTTGAGACTATGTTGTGGAGTGCAAAAAACGGAAGGGTTACACTTGGTCATACTGACATGGCCTATGTTTCTTTTGGCTATGGTGATAAGCCGTTGATTTTTCTGCCCGGCTTAAGTGACGGGCTGGCGACTGTAAAAGGGAAGGCCCTGTTATTAGCCAAGCCGTACAAAATATTTTTTGAAAAATACAAGGTATATATTTTTAGCAGAAAGAATGATTTGCCGGTGGATTACACAATCAGGGACATGGCGAAAGATCAGGCAGAGGCCCTGGGCAAACTTGGAATGAAAAAAGCAGCTGTCCTTGGCGTATCCCAGGGTGGTATGATTGCTCAGTATCTGGCCATTGACCACGCAGAACTTATCGAAAAGCTGGTTATTGCCGTTTCCGCACCAAGGGCAAATGAGATAATACAGAAAGCTGTTAAAAAGTGGATTAGCCTTGCGAATCAGGGGAAACATAAGCAGCTCATGATTGATGTGACAGAAAAGAGTTATTCACAGGAATACCTCAAAAAATACAGAAAACTATATCCCATTATCGGCTTTGTCGCCAGGCCGTCTTCTTATAAAAGATTCCTAATTAACGCTAAGGCGATTCTAAGTTTTAATGCACTTGATGATTTAAAAAGCATTCGCTGTCCTACACTAATTATTGCTGGAGATGCAGATAAAATAGTTGGAATAGAAGCATCCTATGAAATGCATGAACATATTGGGGAAAGCAAGCTGCACGTGTATTCAGGTTTAGGTCACTCTGCCTTTGAGGAAGCAAAAGATTTCAATAAACGTGTTCTCGATTTTCTGGAAATGACACAATAAATTAAATGGGGAATATATAGGAAAAACTCTGCATGAAATAAATGCTGAGGGAATATATCTAGAAAAGGTAAAAATTAACCGGAAGAACCCGGGGGAAAGGAGAATCTAATCACCAGCACCGATGATTGGATGATACGTGAGACTTATGAAAGAAAAAATGCTTCAAACAGATAAGGGCAAGGTTTATTATTGGCAATCTTATAATAATTGGAATGCCGGTTCAGATACACTTTTTTTCCTGCATGGGCTCAGCGCAGATCACAGCATGTTTGAGGAACAAATCGTTTATTTTAAAGACAGATATAATGTTTTGACTTGGGATGCCCCGGCACACGGAAAATCCAGACCCTTTAAATCATTTAGTTTTAACGATGCCGCAGTATATATTAAGGAAATCTTGGACAAATGTGCCGTAAGTGAAGTTGTTCTTGTAGGACAATCTTTAGGTGGATATTTTGCTCAAGCCTTCATAAAACGATATCCGGACTATGTAAAAGCTTTTATTTCCATTGGGAGCACTCCTTATGGTGAATACTACTCCAAATTGGATAAATGGATTTTAAAGCAAGTAGAATGGATGGCTCATTTGTTTCCCTTCGAGTACATGAAAAGAGCGATGGCAAAACAAGTATCTACCACTCAAAAGGGGTACGACAATATGTTGCAAATGTTGGCTCCATATACTAAGCGTGAACTTTGTCATTTGCTGGGCCTTGGCTATGCATGCTTTCTGGATGATAACTGCGACCTTGAAATTCCATGTCCGGTATTGTTGATTATAGGTGAAAAGGATAAGACCGGTAAGGTGATGCAATACAGTCGAGAGTGGGCAAGACAGACGGGTTACCCCTTAGAGCTAATAAGTGGTGCCGCTCATAATACTAATGTAGACAAGCCACAGGAAGTAAACGATTGTATTCAGAGTTTTTTATTAAAAGTACTTTGATTATGGCCAAATTGTCGCACCGGAGGCCGCCAATAACTCCGCTCTTTTAAATAGTTAATGCAGCAGATAACAAAAACTTGTTTCAAGAGGTTAGATTAGTTAAAAAGTTTCATTTACGCCTTCCCCTCCCTGGCACGAAAGGTCCTCTTTAGAACCGGTGTCAGCCTGGATGACCCCATCCGAAGCTAATAAACACAATCCGGTTTACCTATAATCCTGCGACCAAGATTATATAAAATTTCTCAATTCTACGATTTTAGTTTAATTTAAGTTTCGCTAAAGCTTGTTTTCAGCTCCGCTTTATATACTCAATATAGGCTGAAGCTGAATACTTTATGCGAGGTGAATCGAGTGAAACAAAAGATTATGATTGTTGATGATGCAGCGGAATTGAGAGATGTTTTACGCCTTTATCTTGAAAATGCCGGTTATGAAGTATTGGAAGCTGAGGACGGTTTGAAAGCTTTGGAATGTCTGAAGTCACAGGATATTGACATGATGATTTTAGATATCATGATGCCGAATATGGACGGCTTTGAACTTTTGAAATATTTAGACAGAAATGAGAAAAACAGACAATTTCCTATTATCTTCTTGTCCGCACGAACCCAAGTCCATGATAAAATCCGTGGTCTGACTCTAGGTGCTGATGATTACATTGAAAAACCCTATAATCCCGATGAGTTTAGAATAAAGCTTAGCTGATATTTCCGTTTTTCAATGACTTTTCCTCTTTTTGCTTCCATTAATATTTTCATTACTTAAAACTTTCCTCAATTTAAGCAGGGTCTCTTCTTTTTGTTCTATAATATTCTCATAACACATTTCATTTTATGTGTTGTACATTGATTTAGTTGCAGCATCACCTGTTTATGTTGCCTATGAGTCAAATAAAAATGTACAGGAGGAATGAAAATGAAAAAAATTATTAGCCTTTCAACTCGTTTTTTGCTCGTCTTTGCCTTGCTCTTTGCCCTTATTCCGGCAGTTGTATCCGCAGAAGGTGAAGATGATGTAAAGCAAATCTATATTTTCCACACCAATGATGTTCATGGACGCGTTGTGGGTGACAGTGTGCCGGGTAAAGATGGCAAACCTGTTTCAGCAGGTTTGATTGGTCTTGCTCGCTATAAGGGTGTTATCAATGTCTTCAAAGAACTTTATGAGGATTCCGTTTTAGTTCTTGATGCCGGAGATACCATCCATGGCACAAACTTTGCCTCCTTATCCAAAGGGCAAAGTGTTATCCGCTTGTATAATGAATTGGGTGTCGATGCCATGGTTCTTGGTAACCATGAATTTAACTATGATTCTGATGATTTAACAGCCGCCCTTCACGAAGCCGACTTCCCCGTCCTTGCGGCTAACGTCTTAAAGGAAGAAGATCAAAGCAAGGCCTTTGAGAGCAATGTTATTCTCGAAGCGAACGGATTAAAAATCGGTGTATTCGGTTTAGCCACTCCGGAAACCAAAGTAAAAGCCTCACCCCTTAATACCGTAGGCCTTGACTTTGCTGATCCCGTGGCTGTAGCAGAAGAACAAGTCGCCGAGCTTAAAGCTCAAGAGGTTGATGCTGTTGTTCTGCTTAGCCACCTAGGTACTGATGCGGAATCTCCTGTCAATACTTATACTGTCTTAGATGCGGTAGAGGGCATAGACCTGGTTGTTGACGGCCATAGCCATACTTATTTGCCGGAAGGTGAAGTATATAACGATGTATTGATTGCCTCCACCGGGGAGCACCTGAAGAATATCGGCCTGGTCAGCTTAACCTTTACCAATGGTGAACTTACAGAAAGAAAAGCCGAACTGATCAGCTTTGTGGAAGCCATGCAATACACCCCCGATCAAGATATCGTTGACTATATTGCTGCCGTTGAGGAAGAAAATGAGCGGATTACCGGTGTAGAAATTGCCACATTACTCAATGAGCTTAATGGCGAAAGAGAAAATGTCCGTACCGGTGAGACCAATCTTAGCCAACTGATTTGTGATGCACTTCTTTGGGCAACAGACGCCGACTGCGTCCTGTCTAACGGAGGTAATGTCCGTGCTTCCATTCCTGCCGGCACCGTTACCTACGGTGATTTCCTCACCGTCTTACCTTTCGGCAACATGGTAACCGTCGTCGAAGTTAGCGGTCAGGATATTATTGATGCTTTGAACTTCGGTACAGATGCCTACCCGGCCACAGCCGGTAAATTCCCGCACGTTGCCGGAATGACCTTTGAATTAGTGGGAGCGGGTGAAGTCCAAAATGTTAAAGTTAAGGGTGAAGAGATTGACCCTGCCGCTACTTACGCTCTTGCTACTAACGACTTCCTGGCCATTGGCGGGGACGGCTATGAAATGTTTGTTGACGCCCCTCAAATTCTCTTACACGGCCTGATGGTTGACATCGTTATCGACTATGTACAAAGTGAATTAGTGAACGAAGCCGGCGAATTTTCCTATGAAATGGAAGAAGCCAGAATGGTTGTTGTTGAGTAATAATTCACACTAGACCATGGCAGCTAGCGCGCCCTACTTGAACAGAACATTTGTTTTTGCTGAAAGCGGAGTGCGCTAGACAAGCCTTCCATATCGGGAAGTAACGGAATACGTTTAAGAGCCCCTACACTATGAATGTGAGGGGTTCTTTTTTGCCTTATGATTGGTGGGCTTGCTGTTGCCTCTTTTCACAAAACAATGAGCGTTGCAGATAATATTGCAAAAAATTCTCCAAAGACTTGAAAATATTTTTTTTTGGTGCTATTATGCTTAGGCTTCACAAGTGAGGCAGCATTCGGGAGTATAGCTCAGCTGGGAGAGCGCTTGCCTTACAAGCAAGATGTCACAGGTTCGAGCCCTGTTACTCCCACCAGCTAAAACGCAGGAATAGAAGAGTTCCTGCGTTTTTTCTTTTAATATGACAGCCTATCTTTTATTGGGCGGATCTCGCAAGCTAAAGTCAGAGCTTCTAAAATGAAAAAACGTAGGAAGGGATAGTTTCCTACGTTCTTTTGTAAAGCTTAGGCCGGTTATTTCATTAAGGCTAACTAGCGATTTTCTGCTGTCTTGTTTATCCTGCTGCCAAGTAAGAATTATTGCCTTTTGAGTAGTCTCTGCTTTGTTTCTCTCATCTTCTCCAAACGATTTGTTGTATAAAGAAGACCGATAATCATGATGGCCAAAACAATCCCATCATTAAAACCTCGGATAAAGTCAGCCAGGTTGTACCAAAAACCTTCGCCTTGCAGGTCGAATCTTTCAATGAGGAAATTGGCAAGAGAAAGAATAAAACCAAGAATAAATAATCTTTTCCCTCCCTTAATTAATTTTCTATTTTCCTCCTGACTATACTCCGCTACTTTGGCAATGGTTTCTTCTCTTTCCTTTTCCATGTTCTGCTCCTTTCTTTCACCATCAAGAATTTCCCTGATGTCTACGTCATAAAAATCAGCAAGTTCGATAAGGATGGCAATGTCCGGTAAATTTGTTCCTGTCTCCCAACGGGAAACAGTCCTGCCGGAGACGTACAAATGTTCGGCTAATTGTTCTTGAGTCATACTTTTTTCATTTCTTAACTCTTTCAAAAACTTACCAATTTTCTTTGTATCCATTGCCTAACCTCCTGATGGTTCCAGAATAGAAGAAATTTGCTGCAAATAACACGACACAGAAAGAGAAAAACTGAGATAAATTGAAAGTAGACATAGCTTGTCCAGCTTTTTAGACGCTCACCTCTTCCTTGCAAGGTAATTATACTATTAGCTGCTGACAAATGCTGGATAAAGATTAATTTCCATACAATTTTCCGGCCTAAATATTATTTTTACCATTTAGTATACAGGGAATACGTAATTTTTTTGAATTATCAATCGGACAATTATCTTCAAGGTGTGAGAGCAAATTGAATAGGCAAGCATTTTAATAGCAGAAACTTCTTGCTGTCTATTTGCTAATGCTTAAAAAATGTTAATAGGGATTAAAATTTGTTAAAAAGCACAATTATTAATTATTTAAATAAGTTCAAGTAAGATTATTTTTACATAATATAGAAAATTAAAGTAAATGTTGATAAATTGCTAAACGTTATTATTATTAAAATATGTTGTAACGCTATGCCTTGTAAGGCTTGTTAGCTAGGAATATAGCTGGTTGTGAATAGAGATTATGGTATTGAGGAGGTTAAGAAGATGAGAAAATATAGCAAGCAAGGGAGCCTTATTTTTACCTTGCTCCTTATTGTGGGATTAGTTCTGCAAGTTTATTCCCCCGTTCTACTAGCTGAACAGAGCGACTCTCCGGGAGATGTTGCTGAAGAATTAGTGGATGATAATGTTAATCAAGAAGAGTCTGCCGATTTAGAAGGTCAAAATGATGAGGCCAACGAGGAGACTTTTAATATTGAGGAAGAAGCTGCCGAACCTTTTTCGGAAGAACTTACGGGTTTTGAGGGAGGAAGCCAAGAGGAAGAACAAGAGCAGGAAGAGCAAGGGGAAGAGCAGGAAGGTGATGAGGATAATTCATTCCTTGATCTTATCGAAGAAGCTTCACCGAACACTGAATCAGAATGGCCTGTAGAACCTGTTGGTATGCAAAAATCGGGTTCCAGAGGTGGCCCAACAGTTACATATTCAGGTGCATTAACAGTAAAACGCAGTGAAGTTGTCGACAGAACATTTATGGACTATGACAAATGGAATTTGAATGACGCTTGGGCTTCGTTTATGGACTATGCCCTCTGGCAGAAATCCGGTATTGTCGCCATGCTGTCCAAAGTTACCATTAACGGTCAGTCCATTGAGCCACAAAACGGTGATTATTGGGCATATACACAGATGTATCAGGCTATGGGGGGAAGCGGCACAACATCTTTTACCAACAAACTAAGTAAGGTTGCCGTCTTGTGTAATAAGGCGAGAAGCGTACCCGCTAACTTGCCGCTCAGTGCTCATCCACAGCTGATAGAAGAGAACACTTATACAGCACCTTTTACCTTCAAGACAGACTATAGTGTCGATTATTCATCCTACTCGCCCCTTTTTAAAAATGACTTCATCTTAATTGATGACTACCGTCAGGTAAGCTTTGAGTTTGCCCCATCTGCCGATGGAGAAACGCACGGCCGTTTTACAGACCCGATTGAGCTTCTATCCTTAGGTGGTTACCAAAATGTAAAAAAGCCCAATAATGCTGTAGGGCTTGTTCAAGGGCAAAGCATGAATGTCGCAGGACTTGGCATCCCCAACTACGAATTAGATGAAGGCTGGGAAATCAAAGAGATTAGCGACGGGACAAATGTCTACACGGAAAATCAAATTCTAAACAAAGAAGTAGATGAAAATATTACCTATACCATCAAACTGCATAAGCCTAGAATCAAAGTCGTTGTTCCTGCTATCTGGTATCCGGTAGACAAAGATAGCGGTGAAGTGATCTCCGGCTTACATCCTATTCCGACCTGTCTGGACATGTATCCCCGGTCGGAAATAGCTAAACTCAACGAAGATACGGACGTATATGACATTAACCTGGCGGCCATTCCTGAGCCATTACCCGGTAGCTATACAGAAAACAACTTTAATTTGACGGCAAGTATTTTGTTTACGGACCGATTCCATCGAGTTTCTGCACAAGGCTACAATCATTTTACTATTAAGCCGGTCAGTTCCGTTGTTAAAGTTGAGTATGGCAATGAGGTGTTTGAAGATGTCAGTAATGGTATCCAGGGTGCAACCGGAACCCCTTATCAGGAAGGTGAGACCATGCATATGTATCTTGCTGTTCGAACGCCTGCCACCCTTTCCGGAGCAACACTCAAAGACGGTGATGTTACCGTTACAAACCAAATGACTGCAGAGGAGATTCGTGCTGCCTTAATTGGTCATATAGAAAAAGTAGTCTATGTTGATCTGGATCAGCTGCAACAGGTTGACCTTGATTTAAACAACTTAGATAAACTCTTCCTCTTCCGCTATGAAACGGGTGATGATGGTGCCTTTATCAAAGATGCAGGCACCGGCGAGTATATTAACTATATGACGACTGGCTTTGACGGGCTGCCCGACGGCAAATACGAGGCTGTCTTCCCCATCTATTGGCAATATAATATTCCTACTGGCTTTGGTGCTGCTGATGAGTATGTGCGCAACCGTTATAAACTTGATGATACCTTCCACTTCTCCTTTACCAAGACCTCTCTGGTCGATGTCGAAGGAACAAAAAAATGGGAGGATAATAATAATCAAGCCGGTAAACGTCCGGCTAGTATAACCATTACTTTACTCGCTGATGATATAGAGCAAGCCTCAAAAACAGTAACTGCAGCAGATGATTGGACCTGGTCTTTTACGGATTTACCAAAGAATAATGAGAATGGAGAAAAAATTATTTACACCATCAAAGAAAATCCGGTTGCAGGCTACGCTGCGCCTGTAATTACAGGTGATGCTGAGGAAGGCTTTGTCGTAACAAACCGCTACAAGTCTACACCGGAGCCCCCCATAGATCCAGCCGATCCCGATCCTCTAGTACCGGAAGAAGAAACGGAATGTGTTGTTATCTTTAAGTTAAATGGCGGGAACTTCAACGGGTCTACAGCGGATGTTGTAATAATCTGTGAATATGGCGAGGTGATCAGTATTCTAGAGGCCCCTATCCGTGAAGGTTATGAATTTATGTACTGGGAAGGCTCTGCCTACTATCCCGGGGAAAGCTACACGGTAACCGGTAGCCATACTTTTATTGCCCGCTGGGCAAAAAAGGCTGGTGGTATAGAAGGTTCGGGCAAGCTAGAAGAGACAGATTTCGGACCTCCGGTTTTCCAAAAAGCTGCATATCAATTACCAAAGACTGCTGCAGCTAGTGGTTTTAGCCCCGAAATGAGCATAACTGTTAGTCTCTTACTCAGCTTCTTAAGTAAATAAGGAAAGTCGGCTTGATGAGTTAGCAGAATAAAATTACTAAGTTGAAAGGGCCAGCTTTCGAGCTGGTCTCTTTTAATAGGTGGCCCTGCATGAATTGACTATACTCAAGGAATCTGGAAAGAAACCTGTCTCGATTCAGGAGCGGGAAATGTAGTAAACTGGATAGGCAAAAACATTGACAGTTGCCGCAGAGAGTTTATAATACGAATAGATGGCATATGTCAAAAACAATAAAATGGAGTGAGGTGATTTATCATCTATTCAGACAAAGTCATTGAACATTTTATGTGTCCGCAAAATGCCCGCAGTATGCCGGATGCAGACGCAGAGGGGAGCTACGGAGATCCTTCTTGTGGCGACTCCATAACCGTTTACATAAAAGTAAAAGATAATCGCATAGAGGACATTAGTTATCTTGTGTTTGGCTGTGCTGCCTCAGTGGCAACATCCAGTATGACTTCGGTATTGGCAAAGGGCAAAAGCTTGGAAGAAGCATTGAATATTAGGGAAGAGGACATTGTTCGGGCTTTAGACGGACTTCCTGAAAGTAAGATTCATTGCTCAAATCTAGGAGTGAGCGGACTACGTAAGGCCATCAAGAACTATTTAAGTAAACACAGTATGTAGAAGGAGGAAGTTTATGAAAATAGCAGTTCCTGTGGACCAAAAAACTTTAGATTCCGGTGTGTGTGCATCCTTTGGACGTGCCCCCTATTTCCTCATTTATGACTCGGAAAAGAAAGAAAGCAGCTTTATTGATAACAGTGCGGCAACCAGCGCCGGTGGGGCGGGAATTAGAGCAGCCCAAATAATTATCGATAGCGGGGCGGATGTCCTGCTTGCTCTGCGTCTGGGAGATAACGCTGCTGATGTGTTAAAACCGGCTGAGATAAAAATATATAAACCGACCCCGGTTTCTGCAAAAGAAAATATTGACGCTTTCCTTGCCGGCAATCTTTCATTGTTGGAAGATATTCATGCCGGCTTCCACAGACACGAGGGACGCTAAAATGAGAATAGCCGTGCTAAGCGGCAAGGGCGGTACAGGGAAAACACTGGTATCGGTAAATTTGGCAGCTGTGGCGAAAACAGCCATATATGTAGACTGTGATGTTGAAGAGCCGAATGGTCATCTTTTCTTCAAGCCCGAGGGGGTTCAAGAAGAAGATATAAGCGTTAAAATTCCCGAAGTGGATGAGGCCCTATGTAAGGGATGCCGTAAATGTGTTGATTTCTGTCAGTTTCATGCTCTTGCCTATGCCAAAAACAAACTAATTATTTTTGAAGAGGTTTGTCATTCCTGCGGAGGCTGTGTTTTGCTTTGTCCGGAAAAGGCTCTCTCGGAAAAAGATAAGGTCATTGGCAGAATTCAGCGGGGTACTTCAGAAGGTGTATCAGTACATACGGGAATTTTAAATACCGGTGAAGCCTCAGGTGTTCCCATCATTAATGAATTACTTGCCGAGACAAACTTAGAAGCCGGTAAAACAATTGTTATTGACTGCCCGCCCGGAAGTGCCTGCGTTGTCATGGAAAGCATTAAAGACGCAGACTACTGTATATTAGTGGCTGAGCCTACCCTCTTTGGTGCCCATAACCTCAAGATGGTGTATGACTTAGTAAGGCTGTTTAACAAACCCTTTGGAGTCGTTCTTAACAAGTGTTTAGGGGGGGATAATCCCTCGGAAAAATTTTGTGTAGAGAGAGAGATCAATATTTTAGACCGGATTCCTTTTGACCGTGAACTGGGAGTCTTGAACTCAAATGCGGAAATTGTCGTTCGTAAAAACGAAGACTATAGAAAAAAGTTTGGCTCTTTGTTTGAGGCAATTAAGAGGGAGGTGCAGAGTGAAGCAGTTATTAATTCTTAGCGGCAAAGGCGGCACCGGTAAGACGACCATAGCCAGTGCCTTTATAAAGCTGGCTCAGGCTAAGACCTATGCCGACTGTGATGTAGATGCTCCTAACTTGCACCTGGTTACCAATTGGGAAACTGAACCTGAAAAAAGCAACTTTTATGGCTTGCCGAAAGCGGAAATTAATAGCCAATTGTGCACGGAATGTGATCTATGCCGACAGCATTGTCGCTTTGCGGCTATTTCAGTGGATGAAAAATATCAGGTGAATCCCTTTGCCTGTGAAGGCTGTGGGGTTTGCGAGTATGTCTGCCCGGCAGGAGCGGTCACTCTAGTGCCTGCTGCAGCCGGAGAATTAATGCTTTATTCCGCTGGTGAAAAAGTCTTCTCCACAGCCCAGCTCAAAATGGGTAGCGGTACCTCCGGCCTACTTGTTTCCGAAGTAAAAAAACAAATGAGCTTAGCAGCGGTTGATACTAGTTTCGCTATTATTGACGGCTCGCCCGGGATAGGCTGTCCGGTTATTGCCTCCCTTAGCGGGGTTGACATGGTCCTAATCGTAGCGGAGCCCTCTATATCCGGCATAAGCGACATGGAGCGTATCATCAACACAGCGGCAAAGTTTGGGGTGAAGATAGCCATATGCGTCAACAAGTACGACACGAATATTGAAAATACCGGCAAGATTGAAGAGTTTTGCTTAAAACACAAGTTAGCTTTTGTTGGCCGGGTTCCCTTTGATCCCGCTGCCGTAAGAGCTGTTAACGATGGTCAAACGATTGTAGATATAGACTGCCCCTCAGGAAGGGCGGTTGAAAATATTTACCGCGAGACAATAGATTTACTTTTTGCCTAAGGAGGCCGATTAAAATGAAAAAAATTGCTGTAGCAAGTGACCAGGGAATGGTCACAGAACACTTTGGACATTGTGAAAATTTTATAATTTTCGATACTGAAAACGAACAAATTATTAAGCAAGAGATCCTTGCTAACCCCGGACACAAGCCGGGATTTCTACCTAATTTCCTTGCCGATTATGGGGTGGATTTGATTATTAGCGGAGGCATGGGCGGAGGTGCTATCGATATTTTTAATGAAAGAAACGTTGAGGTTCTCGTAGGTGCAAAAGGGAGTGCCGAAGAAGTAGTTGAAGCCTACCTGCAAGGTGCTCTTGAATCCACCGGTTCTGCTTGCCGGGAACACCTGTATCATGATGATTGCGAAAAATAGCTGAAGGGCTTGAATGCCGGTTTCGTTAAATTGCCGGCAATGGAGTAAAAGTATGCTACTTATCTAACCGGAGTTTTTATTAACTCCGGTATTTTTTTGCGCATAGAATTTTGCGAATAGACTGATAAGTAGCTTTTTTAAATCTAGAGGAGTATTGGACAAATTGAAGAGAGGAAGCAACAGTGATATAAAGTAACTTTCCAAGTAAATTTTAGAGGCGATTTGTGCAAATGTCATAACTTTGGTAAAAAACAGTGCAAAAGACCAAAGAAGAATTGTAATTAGCCGGGAAATTTGGTATTATTGCTAGCAGTGTAAATCGAAGTATTTACAACAATTTCAAAGGAGAAACAATATGAAAAAGAAATTATCAGTATTTCTAAGCTTAGTGATGCTACTCGGTTTGTTTGTTGGACTCGTTCCCCAAAACGTTTTAGCTGACGAAGAGGTAAAGTACAAAGAAGAGTTAATCGTTGCTCAAGGTGCTGACCCGGTAAGTCTTGACCCTCATGGTCAAAACGATCAAAGCTCATCCCGTGTCCGCGTTCAAATTTTTGACAACCTGTTAACTCAAGATAAGAACATGGAATTCCAGCCCGGCCTTGCCGTATCCTGGGAACAAATTGACGAATTGACCGTTGAGTTTAAATTAAGAGAAGGGGTTGTATTCCAAAATGGTGAGGAATTTACCGCCGATGACGTCATTTTTTCGTTAAAAAGATCCATTAACTCTCCCAGCACAGGCCATATCGTTCAAATGATCGATGAAGACAAGCTTGAAAAAATTGATGATTACACCGTCCGTGTTGTAACCAAAAATCCTTTTGGACCTTTGCTTGCTCACTTAAGCCACCCGGCAGCCGCTATTGCCAACGAAAAAGCCGTTGAAGAAGCCGGTGACGATGTAGACATCCAACCGGTCGGAACAGGCCCTTATAAGCTTGTTGAATGGGCACGTGGTGACTATGTTAAATTGGAAAGAAATGAAGATTACTGGGGCGAACCTGCAAAAACCAAGTATGTCATCTTCCGTAACGTTGCTGAAAATGCCAACCGTACTATCGAAGTTGAAACAGGTGGTGCAGACATTTCCTATGACATTCCTCCCAATGATGTTGCCCGTGTAGAAGAAAACGAAGATTTGCAACTCTTCCGTGATAGAAACTTCTCCACAACCTATGTTGGCTTTAACTGTGCCAAAGAACCCTTTGACAATCCTTTAGTCCGCCGCGCCATCAACCATGCCGTAGATATGGACTCCATTGTTGAAGTTGTCTACTACGGAACAGGTAACAAGGCCAGTGGTCCTCTTTCCTCAAATGTTACTTACGCTAACCAAGATTTAGAACCCTACGAATACAATCCGGAATTAGCTAAAGAACTCTTGGCAGAAGCCGGCTATGCTGATGGTTTTGATCTGGTTATCTGGACCAATGACAATAAACAACGTATGGACATTGCGGAAATCTTCCAAAATCAATTGCGTCAAGTTGGTATCAATGCAACATCTGAAGTTCTTGAATGGGGTGCCTACCTTACCAATACAGCACAAGGTGAACACGATATGTTTATCCTCGGCTGGGTAACCGTAACCGGTGATGCAGACTATGGTCTCTATGCCCTCTTCCATTCCAGCCAGCATGGTGATGCCGGTAACCGTACTTTCTACACCAACGAACGTGTAGACGAACTACTTGATATCGGACGTAATGCTACATCGGAAGAAGAACGTGCAGAAGCCTACGAAGAAGTCCAAGTCATTATCCGTGACGACGCCCCCTGGATCTTTACCTGGAACGGTGAAGACTTAACCGCGGCAAGCGCCAAAGTTGAAGGTTTCGAATTGCATCCGGCAGGCCACTACAGATTAAAGAATGTCACCGTTCAGGAGTAATAGATAATAGATTAAATTCCTGATCTAGGACAAAGACAATTTAGTTTAAGAAGACAAAAGGGGGAGTGCCACACTCCCGCCTTTTGCTTATGAGGAGGAATAATGATACGTTACATCTCGAAGAGGATTTTAATGATGCTTCCTGTTCTTCTAGGAGTTACATTAGTAGCCTTTACGATGCTGTATTTCACACCTGGAGATCCTGCAAGGCAAACCTTAGGTGAACAGGCAGGTGCTGAACAGCTGGAACAATTCCGCGAAATACATGGCTTAAATGACGGGTATTTTGTTCGTTTTGGTCGCTATGTATACAATGCCGTCTTCAAACAGGACCTGGGTTTAAGTTACCGCAACAGGCAGCCGGTTTTTGCAGAGATTGCTACCCGCTTTCCCGCTACCTTAAAGCTTGCCGGCATGGGTGTCTTGCTGGCTGTATCAATTGGTATACCAGTGGGGATTATTTCAGCAATCAAGCAATACTCCCTGCTTGATAATGTGACCATGATTTTAGCTTTGATTGGTGTCAGTATGCCAAACTTTTGGCAAGGGATGTTGCTGATTCTATTATTTTCTGTAAAATTAGGCTGGCTTCCTTCGTCCGGTTTTAATACATGGAAGCAGTTCATTTTGCCGGTTGTTACGCTCGGTACCTCAACAGCGGCCATTATTACCCGTATGACCCGCTCCAGTATGCTTGAGGTTATTCGCGAGGACTACATTCGAACAGCTCGTGCGAAAGGGCAAAAGGAGTCCAAGGTTATTTTACGCCATGCACTAGGAAATGCCTTAATACCCATCATAACAACCGTAGGCTTACAATTCGGTTACCTTCTTGGTGGTGCTGTTCTTACAGAGTCTATTTTCTCTGTGCCCGGGGTTGGTCGTTTAATCGTTGATTCCATCAAAATGAAAGACTTCCCTATTGTTCAAGGGGGTGTATTATTTATCGCCGTAACATTTAGTTTTGTTAACTTGTTTGTGGATATTTTATATGCCTTCGTAGATCCGAGAATACGCTCACAGTATCGTTAGAGGAAGGAGTCAAGATGATAAATTTTGTTGTAAATGATACGCAAGAAAGTTCTGTAGTGGAATATAAAAAGCGTTCGCAGTTTAGAGAAGTTACACGTAGATTGAGCCACGACAAGATGGCCATGCTGGGTCTTGCTATTTTAGTTGCACTGATTTTGATGGCTATTTTTGCTGATGTCATCGCTCCTGAAGGCTATGACAACCAGAACTTTATGATTCGTCATCAGGGCCCGAGCAAGGAACATTGGTTTGGCACAGATCACTTAGGCCGCTGTATCTTCGACCGGATTGTCCATGGTTCCAGAATTTCTCTTTCTGTTGGTATCATCAGTGTCGGTATCGCGATCTTTTTCGGTGGTTCACTAGGGGCAATTGCCGGATACTATGGGGGCGTAGTCGATAACGCCATCATGAGATTTATGGATATTTTACTGGCTATTCCCAGTATTCTGCTTGCCATTTCTATCGTTTCTGCACTTGGAGGCGGTTTGTTTAACGTTATGCTTGCGGTCGGAATATCATCCATTCCCGGCTTTTCAAGAATTACCCGAGCTTCCATTATTACCATCAAGGAGCAGGAATTTGTAGAGGCGGCTAGGGCAGTAGGAGCCAGTGATGCGAGAATTATCCGCAGACACCTGCTTCCCAACGCCTTAGCCCCCATTATTGTTCAGGGAACACTCGGTGTTGCCGGTGCGATTTTATCTGCAGCCGGTCTTAGCTTTCTTGGCTTAGGCTTGTCTCCGCCAACCCCGGAATGGGGCGCCATGCTTTCAGCAGGTAGAGACCACATCCGTGACCATACCTGGTCAACCCTTTTCCCCGGTTTATTCATCATGATTACCATCTTGTCCCTAAATCTCTTGGGCGATGGTCTACGTGATGCCCTGGATCCAAAACTAAAGAATTAAGAGGTATATGAATAATGAAAGAAAAACCAATTTTAGAAATTAAAAATTTAACCGTTCATTACGTAACCTCGGATGGTACGACACACGCTATTAACGACCTGAATCTTGAGTTATACGGAGGGCAAACCTTAGGGCTTGTAGGGGAAACCGGCGCCGGAAAAACAACCACGGCTTTAGCCATGATGCACCTTATTCCGGATCCGCCCGGAAGAATTATTTCGGGAGAAATTCTTTTCAAAGGACAGGATTTGACGAAAATGAGGGAGAGTGACCTTAGGCAGATTCGCGGAAATCAAATTTCTATGATTTTCCAAGATCCTATGACTTCCTTGAATCCGACCATGACAGTCGGTGAGCAAATTCGTGAAGGTATTGAATTACACCAAAATGTTACTAAGGCCGAAGCTATGAAAAGAGCTTCGGATATGCTTGAGATTGTAGGCATCCCCAGTGAGCGTTACCAGGACTATCCCCACCAGTTTTCCGGCGGCATGAAACAGCGGGTTGTTATTGCTATGAGCCTGGCCTGTAATCCGGAAATTCTCATTGCGGATGAGCCGACAACAGCGCTTGACGTTACGATTCAAGCCCAGGTCCTCAAGCTGATGGAAAACTTGAAGGATGACTTCAACACCTCCATGCTTATGATTACCCATGACTTGGGGGTAGTAGCCAATGTTTGTGATACCGTTGCCATTATGTATGCCGGTAGTATTATCGAAAAAGCAAACCGTAATGAACTTTTCAGAAATCCCAGACATCCCTATACCATTGGACTTTTTGGCTCTATTCCTAACGTCTATGACGATTCAGACCGCCTTAATCCCATTGAGGGTTTAATGCCTGATCCCACAAACTTACCAAGTGGCTGTCGTTTCCATCCGCGCTGCCCTCATGCTATGGAAATTTGTAAAAAGGAATTTCCCGGTCGAACGGATATTGAAGAAGGACATTTTGTTTTATGTCACTTGTATGGACAAAAGGAGGGCCAAGCATAATGGAGAAAAAAGTCTTAGTCGAAGCAAAACAATTAAGCAAATACTTTAAAACTTCAGCAGGTACCTTGCATGCTGTTGATCACATTGACTTTACGATTAACAGGGGGGAGACCTTGGGTTTGGTTGGTGAATCCGGTTGCGGTAAATCCACAACAGGAAGACTTCTTCTTCGTCTCCTTGAACCCACCACCGGTGAAGTTACCTATGATGGAGTAGATTTATTGGCCCTAGGTAAAAAAGAGATGAACGAGTATCGCAAGAAAATGCAAATCGTTTTCCAAGATCCTTATTCTTCTCTAAATCCCAGGATGAGTTTGACAGAAATCATAGAGGAACCCTTGATTGTCAATAGTGACCTTACTAATGCGCAAGAGCGTAGGAAGCGTGTGCGTCAATTGATGGATACGGTTGGCCTTGCCCAGCGCTTAGTTAATGCCTATCCCCACGAGCTGGATGGTGGCCGTCGTCAAAGAATCGGTATCGCCAGAGCCTTGGCTCTAAAGCCGGAGTTTATTGTTCAAGATGAGCCGGTTTCCTCTCTTGACGTATCTATTCAGGCCCAAATTCTAAATCTCATGGCGGACTTGCAGGATGAACTGGGCTTAACCTACCTCTTCATTTCCCATGACCTTAGTGTAGTTAAGCATATCAGTGATCGTATTGCCGTTATGTATCTGGGCGTTATTGTGGAAAGTGCCGATGCCAAAGAGTTGTTTAAAAAGCAGGAGCATCCTTACACTCAAGCCTTGCTCTCTGCCTTACCGGTTCCCTCGGTGGATGTTGAACTGAACCCCATCATTTTAAAGGGGGAAATAACCTCGCCGATTGAGCCAAAAGATGCCTGCCGCTTTGCCGCACGTTGCAATTATAGGCAAGATATCTGTGACCAAAAGGCTCCGGAATTAAAAGAAATACGTCCCGGTCACAAAGTGGCTTGCCACTTTGCCGGACAACTGGAAGAACAGATTTAACCAAGCTTAGTTTGATATAATGTTTTGGCGTGGGCAGGTACATCTTGTACTTGCCTACGCTATTTTAGAAATATGGAGAGGCAAGAATGGCAAAAATATATAAAGAAAACGAGCAAACGAAAGATAAAATTGATGGAGAAGAAGAGAAAAAGGACTTCAAAACAAGGTTTTTAGAAAAGCGAAGGACTCCTTTAATGGGTAAGGAGCGGGCTAAAAAATTGTTCACGAGAAGTCTTGTTTTTATTCCTCTTTTGGCTATCTTCGATTATTTTTATCGAATGGTATTTGCAACAAATCAAGTTTTACGAATCATTTTTGCCCTATTAGTAATACTTTGTGTCCTCGGTCTCTTACTTGGACTAGTTGGTGCCTACTACTTACTCAAGCATTGGGCCAATAAGCTGGATTAGGTTTTTGTTTTGAAAATAATCTTTAACGCTGCTTTGCTCAGAAACTTGCTTAGTCGCTCTTAAGCAACATGTCAAGAAGATTGTAAAAATTGATTTTGCAGCTTGTAAAAAGCCGGTATTTTTATTTAAAACAGCCGGCTTTTGTGTTACTCTTTCTAGGTAGGAAAGGAGCTTTTTATCGAATGAAAGTTAAGCCCATGAAACCCGCGCAAAAGGTGGTAAAACAAATCTTTCAAGCTAGAAAGCTTGTGCTTCTTTTCAGTTTATTCGCTCTTATACTCCTAACCCTCCCTGCTTGTACAGGAAAAAATGGAAAGGGGCCGACTGAAGCAGAGCAAAATGATGGCCAAGGCCGGCAAGATGAAAAAATTCAAGCCGCTTTTGATAAAGAGGCTTTTTACGGGGCGGATGTGATGCAGCAAAACAGGACGGCCAGTATTTTAGCGGTCGGTGACGTCCTCATTCATGACTCACTTATTCATGCTGCGGAAAGGGAGGATGGAGCTTATGACTTTTCCCCTTTGTTTCGTTACATTAGTCCTTTTGTGGCTGCCCACCATTTGGCTGCCTTTGACATGGAAGGCATATTAAAGGGGCCGCCCTATGCCGGCTATCCTGCCTTTAGTACGCCGGAAAGCGTAGCGGATGCTCTCCGGGATATTGGTTTTGACTATGCCATAACCGCCAATAACCATGCCCTCGATTTTGATGTTCCCGGTATGAAAAAATCTGTTGAGTCACTAAGAGAAAAAGGTCTAAAGGTTATTGGCACTCGGGTTAAACCGGAAGAAGAAAGTTTTTTTATTGTCGAAATTAACGGGATTAAAATTGGCCTAACAGCCTTCACATATGAATCTTCCAGAGTTGGAGCTGAAGAGTACCGTTCTTTGAATTCTGTTCCTTTTACTGAAGAAGCGGCAAAGCTTATTGATAGCGTCTATGTTTTGCAAGACCGGCCTGACTTAATTGAAAAGGATGGCAAACGGGTAGAAGCCCGTATCCATGACATGAGGGAGGCCGGAGCAGAGGCCATTGTTGTTTTTTTTCATTGGGGAACGGAATATCGCCTGGCGGAAGATCATGGTCAAATCTATTATTCCCAGCTTTTAGCCAATAACGGCGTGGATGTTGTTTTTGGTTCCGGCCCGCATATTATTCAACCTATTCGCAGTATCTCTGCGGAAGAAGGTAATCACGACATGTTGTGCTTTTACTCCATGGGGAATTTTGTCTCCAACCAACAATTTGAAACCGGCAATTCAAATGGCCATGCCCAAGATGGGCTCATGGCCTCGGTTACTTTTGAAAAAACTGACCAAGGTGAGGTTCAAGTTAAAGAAGGAAGGTACTTGCCTTGTACAGTCTATAAAGAATATCCTAAAGGAAAAGAGATTGCCTATACGGAGGCTGTTGTTGTCCCTATTTTTCAAGCCCTGGAAGATATAGAAGCCTATTCCTTGTCGCAAGAGGCTGTGGAGGAAATAAAAGCAGCCTATGCCAGGGTCCAGGAAGTCATGGAGAAAAATAATTTAGAAGAGTTTCGAGTTGAAGAATACCAACGCAACTGGCATTAAGCGCAAGGCCGGCTCAGGCAAGGCAACTCTACTGACAGCAGTAAGTCGCGAGAAAATGAGAAACGGCGGCAGGAAATTACAGTATAATGAGGAATGTACTTCATAATAAGTTGTGAATATACAGCAAAATAGTGAAAAACATCGCCAAGCCGGCTGAAGCTGTGGGCGATACAGAAAGGAAGCATTGATGAGCGAAAGAAAAATCCCTCAACTAAAACTTTCATTTAGGAGCATCGTGATAATCGGCCTAATTGTTTTTGTTTTATATATTATCTCAACCGGTGTTTACACGGTTAAGGAAACGGAACAAGCCGTAATTCAAACCTTTGGTAAGCATACCGACACAACCGGGCCGGGTTTGCATGTAAAATTACCTTGGCCAATTCAAAGCGTAAGCATCTTACCTGTGCAAATTACGCAAAAAATGGAGCTTGGCTATTACCAAGATGTTGACGGAACCTACCATAGTGATGAAGAGGACAGCATTATGATTACCGGCGACATGAATGTCGTTAATATTGACTTCTTTTTAGAATTTAAAATCAGCAATCCGGCAACCTATCTCTTTAGCAGTGAAGACCCGAACGAGGTATTAAAAAACCTGATGATGAGTTCGGTTCGTTCGGTTGTTGGAACAAAAAATATTGATGATGTTTTAACGACAGGAAAATATGAAATTCAAAATGAAGTCCAAGAAATGCTCATGGAAAAACTTGATGAGAATGATATCGGAATCCAAATTATCGACGTTAAGGTCAATGATTCAGAACCGCCAACAGAAGAGGTTGCTAAGGCCTTCCGTGATGTAGAAACGGCAAAACAGGAAAAGGACATGCTTTTAAACCAGGCTGTTGAATATCGCAATCGTAAAATCCCGGAAGCCAAAGCCAAAGCTGACCAATTGATTAAAGATGCAGAGGCCAAGAAAGCAGCCCGCATTGCCGAAGCACAGGGGCTTTATGACCGCTATGCGGCCGTCTATGAAGAATATAAAAACTTCCCGGACCTTAGCCGTACCAGAATGTTCTTGGAAGTGCTTGAAAGCTCTTTCCCGAACATCAATGTCATCATTGATGAATCCGGCAGTGTCAGCAAGTATATGCCTCTTCAGCAGGGAAGCAATATAAGCGATGTGGTTGCGGATAAAGAATCTGGTCAGTAAGGGAGGATGTAGCGATGAATACAAGATGGAATCCGGATGACTTCCAAAAAGATAAAGACAAAAAAGAAAAAATTAAGTGGAGTTTTGGCTTCATTAATAACAGAGATGAGCAAGAAGACCCCGTTGGCGGGGAAAAAGAGGTTAAGGAGGAAGCCGGAAAGGCTGGCGGACGGAAAAAGACAAAGAAATTAAGAGGGAAAAGTTTGATTATCCTGCTTTTGCTGGCAGCCCTCGCTTTCGTTTTACTCAACAGCTTATATATTGTTCCTGAAGGCTACATTGCCTACGTCACTCAATTTGGCAGGATTATCAGCCATACCACAGAACCGGGCTTGAAAATGCATGTTCCCTTTGTCCATGATGTCAACTATTTGACGAATAAAATAATGGTCTATGACGTCAGCCCGTCAGAAGTCTTAACGGCAGATAAAAAGGCTATGGTTGTTGACTCCTATGCCCTTTGGAAAATTGAGGATGTTACCCGCTTTATGCGCACACTTGGAGGGAACATTGATGAAATGGAGCGTCGTATTGATGCCAGTGTTTACTCAAACATTAAGAACATCATGGGCCGGATGATGCAAAGTGAGATCATATCGGATGAGGAGAGTTCGCGTGATAATCTGAATACCCAAGTAACTAAATATGCCGGTGAGGAATTAGCCAACTACGGGGTCGAAGTAATCCGAGTAGAAATAAGACGTTTTGACTTGCCGACAGATAACCTTTCTGCCGTTTACAAACGGATGATTTCAGAACGAAACCAAATGGCGGCGGCAATAAAAGCTGACGGTGAGTACGAAGCGGCAAAAATGCGGAACGAAACGGATAAGGAATATGGTATCTTAATCGGTGAGGCAGAAGCAGCAGCCAGAAGATTGCAGGGGGAAGCAGAAGCTGAATATATGGCCAAGCTGGAAGAGCTGTATGGGCAAACTGAGCAGGCAGAATTTTATGAGTTTATGCTCGAACTAGATGCCCTAAAAGCCAGCTTGCAGGGAGAAAAAACGGTAATCCTCGGTCCGGATTCGGTCCTGGGTAATATGCTCCGTGCCAAACCTATGACTGATCTTTCAGAAGAGCCCCTTCAAGAAAGTAAGCAAAAAACAAATAAAGAATAACACTGTAGGCGGGCTTGTCAGAAGCAAGCCTGATGTGGTAAGATGGTGAACAGTTTTGGAGGTAAGCCATAATGACAGCTTTAACTATAATCGTTGCTATACTTGACGTTCTCGTCTGTATTGTTTTACTTGTCCTGATTGCCGTTCAAGAAGGAGGCAGTAAAGGGTTAGGAAGTCTTGCAGGGAACTTTGAAACCTTCCTGGATAAAACAAAAGGGGGAACTTTCGAAGAAAAATTACAGCGCTTTACGTCAATTGCCGCTATTTCTTTCGCGGTCTTGTCGGTCATTCTTTACTTATTAACCGGCCGTGTTGCATAAAGCAGAAAGTTTTTTTGAACAAATCAGAAAGGCTGCCCCGGAGGGCGGCCTTTCTTACTTTAGATGTGCTTTAGATAGGAGCAGATATGAAAAATATTGGAAACAGGCTTGCTGAGGGCTATGAGCTTCGCCAAGAGGGAGAAGGCGCATATGTCGGCCGACTGGAAATGCAGAATAATACTCATGTAGTCATTCTGGATAAAAGTGATCCCCGCTTTGGTCGAATAATAAAAATTGCCCGTAGGCATTTGAACGGTGCCCCCCTTGGAATGAAGGTCGTAGTGGAGCTTACCGCAGTGACCGGCCAAGATAATGCGCACGGGAAAATAGTTGAAGTTTTGGGTAATCCCGACTCTCCGGATGTAGCTATTACCGGTATTATCCGTAGTTATAATTTGCGGGAAAAATTTCCGGAAACCGTACTCGAAGAAGTGGAGGGCCTGCCGAATGATCCGACAGAAGAAATTATTACGGATGAACTTGCCAAAGGTCGCCTGGATTTGCGTACACAGCCTTGCTTTACCATAGACGGCCTTGATGCTCGTGACCTTGATGATGCCATCAGTATTGAACGTCTAGCTGAAGGCTATAGATTATGGGTGCATATTGCTGATGTGACCCACTATGTTATTCCCCACACAGAGCTTGATAAAGAAGCTTTCAGACGGGGCAACTCTGTCTACTTGGTGGACCGTGTCTTGCCCATGCTGCCGCCAAAACTCTCCAATGGTCTCTGTAGTCTGAATCCGGATAAGGAAAGGCTTTGCTTATCATGCCGTATAGATTATGACGGAGAGGCCAATGTTGTAGATGGTGAACTTTGTGAAACAGTTATTCAGAGCAAACTGCGCAGTTCCTATGAGGAAGTCCGAGAATACATAGCCAAGGGATCTTTTGAAGATGAGACTTTACCGGACTGGTTCAGCGAGAGCATTGATATTGCCCGTGAATTATCCTCAAAGCTAAGCAAAAAACGCCAAGACAGGGGCGCCCTGGTTTTCGATTTTCCGGAAACAAAAATTATCCTTGATGCTGATGGCAAGGTGCTTGATATTTATGGTGAAAAACAGGACGAGGCCAACCAGCTGATTGAGTCTTTTATGATTGCGGCTAATGAATATGTTGCGGAGTACTGTGATGCAAGACGCCTTCCGGCAATATACCGGGTGCATGAAGACCCTAATGAAGAAAAAATAGAGGCTGTCTTTCAGTTTGCCCGTGAACTAGGCCTTAGCTACCGGATGTCGCACGACTTTTCGCCAGGTTCAGTCCAAGAGCTGCTTGAGAAATTCAAAAAAGAGGCTTATGGGACAACCCTCTCGGAAATGCTCTTGCGTTCTCTGGCCAAGGCCCGCTATGATGCGCAAGATTTGGGGCACTTTGGTCTTGCTTCTACCCAATACTGTCATTTTACGGCGCCTATTCGGCGTTATTCAGATATTGTTGTCCACCGGGCAATTAAAAATAATCTGCAGGGCCAGCATGAAAAGAAAAAGAGACAAGGCTTGAAGATAGTAGCCAACCATATTTCCCTCATGGAACGGCTAGCCATAGATGCGGAGCGAGATACGACCGAACAGAAAATTGTTGAATACTATGCCGATAAGCTTGGTGAAATATATGAAGGGGTTATTTCCGGTTTTAGCCAGTCCAGCTTGTATGTTCGTTTACCAAACACGGTTGAAGGGTCGGTTTTTTATGCTGACATGGAAACAGGCTATGTCCAATATGTAGAAGAACGCCTGATGGCCAAGAATACCCATAATGGCGAGAATTTTCATATCGGCGATCCGGTCAAGGTTCAAGTGGCTAAAGTAGATATGGAACGTCGTTTTCTGGATTTCAAACTTCTGGAACATACAGACCTCTACGGAGGAACAGATGTTCACCGAAAAAACTCAGAGGAAAAGAAGCAATCGAAATTTAGACGAAAAGATAAAGGGCAAGGTGTAGGGCGGAGTAATGCAAAGAAGAACTTGAAAGGCAAGCTTAATAGGAAGCCGAAAAAAGAGAAAAAAAGCAAGGGTAAAAAGGATAGAAGCAAAGGATTAAGATGAGTTCGACTATTGATTTTGCCTTGATTTCTCAGCTGTCTTCAGCGATGAGGTGAGAAATATCCTGAATAAAATCATCTGCTTCCTCACTGATAATGCGGACTTCGATGGGTTGTCGCAAATCAAAGCTGAAAATGCCCATGATGGATTTTCCGTCAACGACATACCGGCCGGAAGACAAATCTATGTCAAAAGGATAGCGTGAACTAATTTGGACAAAGTTTTTAACCTTATCAACAGTATCGAGTAAAACATAAAGTGTTATCATACGTCCCTCCCTATTTGCAAATTATTGTAGCATGAAGTCTTGAATCTTTCAGTATGAAGGGGTATTTTATTCGCAGAATTATAATAGAAGGGGTTGACCTTGCAGCCCGGCAGGACATTTTGCTTCCGGGAGGAAGAGCCGGTCCTGGAGGAAGGGCCGGTCCGGCAGAAAGGAAAACGATTGACTATGCAGAAAAATAACAAGGGGACTAATTTTGCCTTGCAAAAGGGACAAACTTTTTCTTTTCACATCCATAACTTTGGCTGCAAGTTAAACAGCTATGAATCCGATGCCCTTGCCCAATTCTTTGTCCGGTGTGGCGGAAAAGAAGTTTTTGCCTATAAAGAGGCGGAGCTGATTTTGTTTAATAGCTGCACGGTCACTCGTGAAGCAGGGAGAAAGGCCGGACAAGCCTTGCGCAAGGCCCGCAAAGAAAATAAAGAAGCCCTCCTTGTTGTCATGGGTTGTCATTCGCAGCTGGAAGACATGAGCGGTACAGCAGATTTGTGTGGTGGAACATCACAGCGCTTAGAACTGGCAAAAGAAGCTTTACGGTTAATGTTTGAGCGAAGAGAAAAGAAACATTATGATGGGGTAAAAGGAAAGCAAAAATGCCGGGAAAAAGAGCCTTGTTTTCGCAAGCGTATTCCCACCTATGAAGAATTAGGGCCGGTCCTTCGTCAAAGTGAAATACGGGCGAAAGTAAAAATAGCCGATGGCTGTGAAGAATTTTGCAGCTATTGTGCTATCTGCCTGGCCAGAGGCAAGGTGCGCAGCCGGGCTAGAGAAGATATTTTACATGAGGCTAAGAGCCTTGCGGAACGTGGGCATAAAGAAATTATTCTTACTGCAACCAATATTACTGCTTTTGAATCTGACCTCGGGCATTCTGTCCTTGCCCTGGCGGAACTAATCGAAGCGCTAAGTGCGATAAAAGAACTTAAACGAATCCGTCTCGGCTCTCTGGAGCCGCAAGCCCTGACTTTTGAATTTATTGAGCGTATCAGCAAAATAGAGAAGCTTTGCCCTCACTTCCATATTTCCCTGCAAAGTGCCAGCGATGCAGTCCTCCGAAAAATGGGGCGAAACTACACGGCAGCCCACTACCGCAACTTGCTGGAAGCCCTAAAGGCAGGTATTCCGCGTGCCACGATTACAACCGATATAATGGTCGGTTTTCCGGAAGAAAGTGAAGAAGACTTTAAAGCGACCTATGAATTTGCCGAGGAGATGGCCTTTGCTCGAATTCATGTCTTTCGCTTTTCGCCGAGGAAAGATACAAAAGCAGCAAAAATGCCTCAAATTGCTTCAGATGTGAGCCGCAGACGTAGCGAAATAATGCAAGGACTTGCTGCGGAACTTGCTGGCCAAAATAATGCGAAAGTCTTGGGACAGGAGGTCGAAATTATCCTGGAGACAGAGCGGATGGGCTTAGCACCGGCTGCATTCCATATAGATAAAGCCGGTCCTTGTTATACCGGCTATAGCGCAGAATATTTACCGGCCCTCATCTTTTTTTCAGAGGGGGCTATGGCCAAAAGTGGTGATTTGTGGAAGGCAAGGGTGGAGTATACTGATGGGGAATATCTTTACTTGCTGCCGATTGAGAGGATAGACTAAGACCGGGGAAAGCTTAGTGTGAATTGACATTCAAATAATCTTGCAAGATTATTTCTGCAGCAATTTGGTCAACAATAGCCTTACGTCTTTTTTCCTTAACTGCTGTCTTAGACATGATTTCTTCAGCAATAATTGTCGTGTAGCGCTCATCTTGTAAAATAGGTGTTATACCCAGCATATCTTCTATCTGTGCAGCAAAAGCGCGGGTCGCCAACTCACGCTCCCCGGGCAAATCATCAGTACGTAGGGGTAGTCCCAGGATGATGGTGTCTACCTGATATTCTTGAACAAGTTCTTTTATTCTTAAAATGACCCCTTCGTCATCTCCCTTACGGTCAATTGTCTCTAAGCCGCGCGCAATAATACGAAGAGGATCGGAAATTGCAATGCCAACCCTCACTGTTCCGTAATCTATAGCCAACACTCTTTTGTAGCTGTTACTCACGATCTAATTGCTCGAAAAAATCAGTCAAAATGACTTCTAAAAGCTCGTCTCGTTCGAGTTTGCGTATGGTTGCACGAGCACCACGGTGATTTGTTATATATGTCGGATCGCCGGAGACAAAGTAACCCACAAGCTGATTAATGGGGTTATAACCCTTTTCCTTCAAGGCAGCCATAACTTCTGCCATAATCTCCTTTGCTTGCGCCTTGCGCTCTTGACCCAAAACAAAGCGGTTTGTTTCACCGTTAACCATATCTCTACCTCCCGGATTTTTCTTAGATTCAGTTTACCATAAAAGACCCTTCAGAGTGAGTTTTTTATTAAAAGAGCTATGCTATAATTAATAGGACTTTGCTGTCTAAACAGCTTAATACATGAAAAAGTCAATTTATGCAGATATGCACAATGGAGGTCAATATGCTAGTTTGGGATTTTCCCTATTACAATCAGGACGATATAGAGGGTGGTCATGACCATTTAAATGAAGAAGAGTCGCTTGTTGAAATTGAGGATGTAGAGACGGGTGAAAAGTTTTCTTTTATCATCGCCGATGATTTTGAATTCAATGGTGAAAGCTTTGCGGTATTGGTAGAAAACTCGGAAGAGGCTGATGTCTTCTTTATCGTCCGTGTTGTTGAAGACGAAGATGACGAAGTCTTCTTTGAAACCTTAGAAGAAGATGAAGCTGACGCTATCTACGATGCTTATGATGAACTCCTCGAAAATTTCTTTGAGGATGAAGAAGACGATGATGGCGACTATGAAGAAGACGAAGAATAATCATGGCGAAAAGAAAGGCAAAGAGAAAAGAGCCTAGAGCAATAAAAAAGGAAGATAATGTCCTGGCTGTTATTACCGATGAGGCGAACGGCCAGGAGTATTATGTTTCCATTATTGATGTCTTTGAGTTTCGTAATCAAGAGTATAGTGTGATGTACCACTATCGCCCCGATTCGGCCAAGGGCCATGAACCGGAAATTGTTTTGATGCGCAGTTATAGTGGAGAAGATGGGAACCGTTACTTTAGCTCTATCCGTAATCCGAAGGAGGTAGAGCTGGTTTTTGAACTCTTTTATCAGCGCTATCAAGAGGCTCAGCGCAGGTAGATTGCTATGAAGAAAAAGAAGACAATAAGCGTCTATCCCTTGCTTTTTATTTTTTTACACCTTATTGGGCTTATCGTAGCTAGCTTGCTTGCGGCTTTTCTTTTGGCCGGCGAGACGAAAACACAAGAGGCCGTGCATAATGCCCTGATGAGTTCAGATGCAAATAATCTGGGGTCCATCCTCGGAACACTCATTTTAGTCCCTCTTTTTTACTTGTTTCTGCGTTGGCGGAAGAGGGAGAATCCTCAAATTTTTTTAAATAATAAACCTACGAAAAGGCAGTTTTTTACCTCAATGTTTTGGGTTTTTGCCGCCCAGGGCTTGGCCCTCTGCTGGCTCCTCTTCTTGGAATATGCCCAAGATTATTCAGAATATATTCGCTTACGTCTTGAACAATATAATCTTTTAATTAGTGGGATTGTCTCGGAGAATCAAAACATCTTGCTCATGGTGCTGGCCACTTCCGTTTTTGTTCCTTTGCTTGAGGAACTCCTATACCGGGGGATTGTTTTAGGCGAACTTAGAAGAACTTTTTCCGACCGTGTTTCCTTGATTATTCAAGCCGCTATCTTCGGCCTGGTTCACGGAAATTTTGTTCAGTCGGTATACGCCTTTGTTTTGGCTCTGGTAATCGGCTATATTTACCTTAAATGGGAGAGTTTCATACTCTGCTTCTCGGTTCATGCTGTTTTTAATTTTTTAGGTGGTGCCCTGCCTCAGATTTTGCCGGAGCAGTCGATTCTGCTTCAGTTCATCAATGCTTTGCAATTCATCTCACTTGTTTTAGTCGGGTTATATCTTCTCTTTTCCCTGGCAAAGGATAAAGGTGGGCAAGATTATGTTCCGTAGGATTTTTGGTGTACGCTTTAAAAAGACTTCGCTTCTTGTCCTTGCCTTGTGCCTTATTTTTATATCCATCCCGGTTTTGTTTATCCTTCGTGCAGCACAAAAACAATTAGCCGAGGAAGATGTTTTAGATATTTCATTTGGTGCAAGCAATGAGCGGCAAGTCGTATCAGGTACAGGCATAAACCTGACTTCCCTGGGGAGCGAAAACTTGCTCCTTAACGGGAGCTTTGAGCCACTTGTCTATCGAAAAGAATATACGGTCTATTCCGGAGATAATAAAACCCTGCTCCTTGCTGAAAATGATGAGCGAAACGGGAAAAACAAACAGATCCCTTTAGATGATTTTTTTACAGGGGCAAAAGTTGAAATATCAACCAGCCAGCAAGGGGAGAGGAGGGTAAAAAAGGTTAGCGAAATTGAGCAAATTGTTCCGGAGATTATTTCCGGCCTCCACCCCTACTCCTTCCCCCCGGATAGCCCGAAGGCATATAAATGGACGGCTGTCTTTGAACAGCAAAGAGAGTCGGGATCGCAAATATTTCTTGGTGCCAGTGATGGTTATATCCTAAGTAATGCTACAGGCTCAATGTTTTTCTTGCGCCTGCCCTCGAGAAAAGATGTAAAAGACATTATGTCCTGGGGGGATGATATTCTTGTTTTAGATGAACAAGGAGGGCTTTTTCTCTATTCCCCGGATACAGCAATGTTTTTACCTCTGTTTACAGAGTGGGGGGAGAAAATTACAAACATAGCCAGTAGCCAATCTGCCGCTGACAGCAATAAACTTTTCCTCCTGACAGATAAGGGAGACCTGTATCTTACGAGAGACTTGGAGACAAGAGAGCGTATTCGACCCTCGCGGACCACAAAAGGGGAGGCTGTATACAATAGACAAGGGCAAATTTTCTTGCTGTCAAAAGAGAATGCTCTTTTTCAAATTACAGACGAAACAAACTGGAAAGAGATCTTTGTTTTCCCGGAAAATTTTCATCTTCGAGATTTAGACTTATGGCAAAATACAGCCCTCTTTCTAAGTAAAAGAGGAGAACTAATTTTTTACGATTTGACGAGTAAAATTGCTTCTCCACTTCCTCTTTCCTCTGAGAAAGCAGAAGCTGATAACCCTGATAAGGCTGAAAAGAGGCATAAGAGTGAACCGGCAGATTATGTTTCATCCCCAACTTCACCCCTGGCTCGGAATAAAGTAAAGACCCTGCCGGAAGGGATTCTCAGTTTAGAAGAAGCAGCAAGTATTCCCTTTAAAGACATCTCCTTGGTTTCTGACCGGCATCTTTTTGTTATTAATGAGCCGGGCCAGCTTCTCGAAAGTAAAGATGCCGGAAAGACCTGGCTTGTCCATGGAGGTGAGAACTTTTTTGAGAAACTTTCCTTTGTCTATATCACGGAAGATAAGAGCTTGCTCTTGGGCAATGAAAATGGCCTCTTAGCTAGTGCCCTTTTAGGGGCTAGCCTTACCCTGTCTTCCCCCTTAGAGGAAGATATTTTTGAAGCCGGAGATACTGTTCGCTTGGAAAAGCATTCTCCCTTGCCCTGGCAGAGGATGAGAGATTTGGATGAAAATATGGCCTGGCAGGGTCACCGCAATCTCGCGGGCGAGGCTATTGTAGGTGACTGGTATGTGGCGCAGAACACCCTTGCTTTTCCACGTATAGAAAGTCCGGGTTCCCCCTCCGGTAAAGCCGCTTTGTTTTTGCAAAAAAATCTTTATTCAGGCAGGGATGCTCCCCAGCTCTTGCGTGGAATCTACGGGAATACTCTTCTGGAAAATACTCTGCCGGCTGCAAAGGAGAGTTTGCGTCTAGTCCATAAATTAAGTGATGAATCGCTCAATTTAATGCAAGGAAATTCCGCTTTCGAATTAATCTTCTGGGCAAAAGCCGATTGCGATGAAGCCCAAGTAGATCTTGCACTGACCGCCCCTAATATGCCCAATGACCCGGTAAAACGCTATCTCAGTAAAGAGTGGAAAGAATATTCTGTTGTTTTTATCATCCCTTGGTCAGTAGCGGAACGCAGTGACCTACGGGTTATATTTGATTTTCTGGATTGCGAAGAAGCTTCTGTTGACCGTGTTCGCTTAAGAAAAATCGAAGAGGAAAGCCCCTATAAGGTTGATTTGGAGAAGATTCAAACCCTTTCTCCTTTAGTTATTCGGCTGGCCTATTTACAAATCGGTGAAAGTCTCTTGCCGAGTGAGTTTTATTTTGAAGAGGAAAGCCAATATATTTTTGGTGATGATGGCAGCCTGCACAATATATATTCCGGGACCCTGAATGATACCGTAAAACTATTACAACAGGCAGGAGCCCAGCCCTGGTTGTGTATCGGCTCCAGTGTAAGAGAGGCAGAACTGCGGCATATCATGCAATATCTTTTTGGTTCCAGGCAATCTGAATATGGCTTGCTTCGCGTACAAGGCGGTACCTTGTCACGCTGGAATGAGCTTTTTGATACGATTTATATTGAGTTTTCGGAACTGGATACAGCTTATTTCAATTCCGATAGTGAGCGCCAGCTTTTTGTTGACTGGGCTATCAGTATAATATCCTCTACACCGGAATATGCTCAGGTACGCAATCAAGTTGTTTTTGTTGACGGTATGCAGTATCAAGATGGAGTTATGCTTTCTTCCGCAGATACGCATGCCAGTGATTTTGGCCTGCCTGTCAAAGTAAGTTCAAAGCGTAACTTAGATTATGCTATGAGCCAAAAATATGATAATTTCTTGCGTGACCCGATGCGTGCCCTTTCCTTGCGGCCTGAAATTTTCCGCAGCTTCCCGGCCGGCGAGAATAACTTGCGCTTGGCCGACTATATGGCACAAATGCTTCACGGATTGGGAAAAGAGGTGAGCTTTACCTTGCTGAATGTGGGCCGGTCAAGTCATCCTTTTTCTTTTGACTTATTAACCGGCATCTTTTATTCCTTGGATAATATTTCCGGCATGGCCCCTTATACAATACGTGTTGAAGGCACTGCGGAGACAGAGGAGTGCCCGGTCGTTGCCTTCGCTTATGGCAGTCGAGAAGAAAAGCGTCTTTTTATCCTTAATCTAGGTGATGAGGTAAGCCTTGTACGGATTTATGAGGCCGTGAATGATAAAACCCGCCTGCGCGAGTATGATGCGGCAGGCATCCTTTTAACCGAACGTAAGATGACCAGAAGAGATGGGACTTTAGCTCTTTTGCCGGGAGCGATGATGGTTATAGAGTATAATGAATGAAAAATGGCCTGAATTTTGAAGAATGCAAGGCTATGATATCGTTTAGGAACGAGAGCTAAGAAGCAAATTGAGGGGAAAGAGAGGAATAAATGGCAATTAATTTTACCAGCTTATATTACCGTAATCCTTATTGCTCGGAGTTTGAGGCGGAAGTTCTCCGCTGCGAGGGACCAAATAAAAAAGGTGAATACCAGATCATCCTTTCTGACTCGGCCTTTTATCCTGAAGGCGGAGGGCAGCCCGGAGATCGTGGACGCCTTGGCCATGTGCGGGTCTTGGACACTCGATTTATTTATGATGAGCATGTACATATTTGTGATGGCTCCCTTAGCCCCGGTCAAAAGGTCCGGGGGCGGCTTGATTTTGAGCGGCGCTTCGATTTTATGCAACAACATTCCGGTGAGCACCTTTTATCCGGCCTGGCAAAAGAACACTATGGGGCAACAAATGTCGGCTTTCATATTAATGAATTTGAAATGACCCTTGATTTTGATAAGGAAATTAGTGAGCAAGATGCCCTCTTTCTGGAGGATAGAGCGAATGAGATTGTTTTTAAAAATCTTGATATTGATATTCTTTTTCCGGAAGAGAAGCTGTTAATAGACCTGGATTACCGCAGTAAAATTGACTTATCGGGCCCCGTCCGTATCGTTCATATTGCCGGTGTCGATGACTGTGCCTGTTGTGGAACCCATGTTAAAAAAACAGGGGAAATCGGTCTTGTTAAACTCGTTGATATGATTAAATATAAGGGCGGAGTCCGCATTACTTGCCTTTGCGGGAGGAGGGCGCTCAAAGACTATCGCCGGCTTGCCGAACAAGCCGCCGGTATTTCGCAGGCTTTTTCTCTTAATTCCCGCGAACTCATGCCTGATCTAGCCCGCAGCTTGGACAAAATCTCCGCCTTGGAGGAAAGTCTGAAAAAACGTAATGAGGAGCTGGTGGACATTCTTTCTGGTCTGGCCAAAGGGCAGTACCTTCTCTGGTTTGACCCTACTTTAGATAAGAAAACACAAAAAGTAGTTGCCAAGTATGCTGCAGAAGCGGGGCTGGCTGCCTGCTTTTCTTTTATTCCCTTAGATCAGGATGGGGCAGAAAATCAATTTCGCTATGTATTTTACTCCCCTGAAGCCCCCTTAGATTCTGTGCAAAAAGCTTTGAGTAAAGCCTTCCCTGTACGCGGGGGAGGGCGAGGCGGATTTTTCCAGGGACAGGTTGAAGCCGCTTATGACGAACTCTGTGCTTTCTTTGTGCAAGAATTTGGCCCTGAACTTTTCATTTGGCCCAAGAACTAAGAAGTCACACAAGGGGCTTGACGGCGACCGGTGGTTAGCGAAGGAATAAGACAATATAGATTTTACTCGATAGTGCACGAACTATAGGATGGCAAAAAACAAGGAGAAACTGATGAAAGATAAACGAAAAATTATTAGCGATATTATCCAGCAAGGGCTGATTTTATTTGCTTTGGGCCTGGCCCTGCTTTTCCTCTTTAAAGAAAGAGCGGCTCTTGACAATTTAGGCCCCTTTTCTTTTATGAAAATCGTCTTGTGGCTGGCGATTCTTCTTTTTCTTTTAGTTTTTATCGAGACAATTAGAAATCTGAGCTCCTCTTACCTGTTCCGGCGCTTTGATCCGGCTGATCCAGCTAGCTTGGAAGAATTGGCAAAAATAAAACGCTATCGTACATTTCGCCCTGTGAAAATCGATAAGGCCGGTGAAACTGCTGTTTTGCGCTATCTGCATGCTGTGCAGGCGAAGGGGTTTAAAGAAGTAGCAAGGCAAAGTTTCGGTATTGTTTTAGAGAAGGGGAAAAGTGCAGAACGTTTCATTATCATTTACAAGCCGATGCTTAATGTTATTATTGCTGACCGACATCTGAAAGAGGCATCAGAATATATTTTACGTACAAGAAATACGCCTCGGAGGAATGCTATTCTCTTTGTTAGTGATATGGAGTCGGATACGGAAATGCTTTCCTCGGCTGTTTGCGCTGTTAATTTTGTCCCTAAATTAAGTCCCGGCCTTATTCTTATGCCTTATGTCTTGGATTTACGCCATGGCCGCCTCTTTTACCCGCAAGATCGTAGTGGGCAAAGTATCATGGATCTTCTCTATTTTCGTGAGCAGAGAAGAGAAATTATCGGCCATAGCAATTTTGCAGACCGTCGCAAATAGCCCGGGCCCTCTCCTAGCTTAATGCTGGCGAAGTGTTTTGAGAGCCCTTTTCCGGCTAAAAGTTTTTGCTCATTGAAGGTAAGGAATATGCTAAGAAAAAGCAAACAAGTCCCGGTTAGGATTGACTATGCTGAGAATAATCTTCTTTTTCAGGTGCATTGGCTTGTTCAAACTAAAACAACGGATAGGCAAGAAATAGACTTATATATTCGCCTCATGGAAGAAGGCATTCGTAAATCTTGGGGCCCCACCCTGGACTTGACGGAAGACCTTTATCTTGCCCTTTGCCAACTTTTACAAAAAAGAGCCCCCCAAAGCCTTGAGGACTTTAAAAGAGATGTCCGGCGCAAGAGGGCAGAGGACCTCAGGCGTAGGCAAGAGCGGGCATATGGGTATTTAAATTCCGCCCTCCGCCAGCTTAAGGATAAGCGGAAGGCAGGGCCGCTCCCCCGGGTCAATTTTAATAATCCAACTATCAAGATAGGTATCCGCTTTATTTTCACAAGAGAATCTTTTGCAGGCAAGTATCCCCTATGGCGGTTTTTCAGGCGCTCTTTAGAGGGGGCAAGGCGCCCCCTGCTCATCTATATAAAATCTATGCGAATTGCTCCGGCCCATGTAAAAAGCAGTATTTTCCGAAGAGTTTGGGGCTTTTTTCGCGATGGGAAAATCATTAGTATAGGTTTTAACTGGCATCCCTTATACCCGGGTTTAATGTTTTTGCCTGCTAATCGTTCATCTAGTTACTTTAAAAAGCTTACTGCCCATGAATTTGGTCATATTATGGGCCTTTCTGATGCCTACAGCGCATGGTACAGGGCCTATGATGAATATGCCGGCTCGGAAAATTATTTGATGAACAGCAATGGTCATATTCAGGCGGAAGAGTGGCTATTGCTATTCAAAGCACAGAGCTGCGGTAAATTGAGCCACTTTCCCTATCGTTTTGAAGGAAAAGGTTTTTGGCAAGGCCTGAAAAAAGAGTTGCGCTACTATATGAAAAAGATATTTCAGAAATAACTTTCGCCTGTGAAGTTATTGTCTGATAGCATGAGAAAATTGGAGAAATTGTGTTTTGGAATTCATTCATAGTTAAAACAACCAATAGTTTACAACTGACTCAACTACAGGTAGGGCGAGAGCCGGGAATTCAACGAGTGACCTATTCTCTTGGCAGCCGGAAAAATTTATTATCTAGTTGAGTAGTTTAGTAACCGGAGCTGAATAAGAGCAAAAAAAGCTATATCAGCTAAGAAGGATTTGGGGAAAGATTAAAATGATATACATTATAAGTTTGTTTCCCGGCCTATTACTAAAATACATACTGAGTGGAAAACAACGAAATCTAGGAGGAATTAAGCACATGAACTATGAAGCATTAGGAAATAATATCAGCCGATACCGCAAGGCCAAAGGCATGACTCAAGAGAACTTGGCGGAAAAACTGGGTGTGTCGGCCCAGGCTGTTTCAAAATGGGAAAACGGACAGTCCTATCCCGATATCTCCCTTTTACCTGAACTAGCAAAGATTTTTCAGGTCAGTATGGATGACCTCTTCTCCTATGAACAAAAAAGTGAGGTCTTTCTTGTCCCGGAAAGTGAAAGAAAATCATTGGATGAGATGTTTCTGCGGGTCCGCGTACATTCAAGTTCCGGTGATAAAGTTCAGGTTAATATGCCTGCCCCTCTTTTTAAGTTGGCCAGTCAAAGTGGAATGATTTCTTTCGGTTCAGAGGAGCAAAAAATAAATTTTTCTCAGATTGATTTTGACCAACTTTTTAAACTTATGGACCAGGGGGTTATGGGTAAGCTTGTAGAAGTTGAAACCGCGGACGGTGATACTGTGGAAGTATATGTGGAGTAATGGAGTAAGGCTTAGTGGGGTTGCAAGCTAAATAAGGGAGGAAATATGAAGATAAAAATTCGGTCTGCAAATAAAAATTTGACCCTGTTTTTACCAAACCGGCTCATTTTAAGTAATAATCTTTGGCGACTTGTTGGAAGATTCAATAAAGAGGCAGAGAGCAAAGAACAATTACCGGGCGGACAGGCCTTAGCTGCGCTTTCCGGTGAAGATATAAAGCTGGTCCGTTCCTGCCTTAAGCAAATGAAAAAGAAGTATCCGGGTTTAGCCTTGGTCGAAGTTTCCAGTCTGGACGGAACCGAAATAAAGGTATATCCTTAGCGAGGAAATTCTTTTGAGGATGGATAACATGATTTTAAGGAGGTCCCATGTCCGATTCAATGTTCAATGAAAGCTTTATTATTCCGCGAGTAGCCGCAATACATGACCTATGTGGTTATGGCAATTGTTCTTTAGGTGTTGCCATGCCCGTTCTATCTGCGGCCGGTATTGAGGTTTGTCCCGTGCCGACGTCGGCTCTTGCCGCTCATACGGCTTTTCCCCACTATAGTTTTGCTGACTTTACCCCACATCTGGAGGAGTATCTTGCTGTATGGGAAAAAATACATATTCCTCTTTGTGGTGCCTATTCAGGATTTTTAGGTTCAGCGGAACAAATCACAATTTTTTCCCGGCTCTTTGACCAACATCCTGACTGGAAACTTGTGGTTGATCCTTGTATGGCGGACCACGGAAAGCGCTATAAAACCTATACGGATGAGATGTGTGAAAAAATGACGGAGCTTTGTCAACGGGCTGATGTCATTTTGCCCAATCTCACGGAAGCGTCAATTTTGCTGGATAAAGAATATAGAGGGCAGAATTATAGTGTTGAAGAGGCAGAAAAGCTTGTTGATGAGCTTCTTGCTATTGGGGCGAAAGCGGTTATTTTAAAAGGTATTGAGCGTGGTGATGGCCGGATTGTCAATGCCATCAAAGGAGAAGATATCCCTTATGAAGAACATAGCCATGAATTGCTGCCCTATAAACTGCATGGCACCGGTGACCTTTTTGCCTCAATCGTTTCGGCCTGCTATTTTCGCCATATTCCTTTAAGTAAGGCAACGTATATTGCCGGCGAGTTTCTGGTAAGAGCGCTTCGTATTTCAGCCTACCAGGAAGGTTTTGAGGAACGGGGCGTTTCCTATGAGCCTCTTTTGCATGATATTGCAAAAATGATTGAAAGTGAACTTGACAAGACTAGGTAAACTAGTGTAAATTAGGTGGGCACTCGGGTTCTTAGCTCAGCTGGTTAGAGTGCCTGCGTGACATGCAGGAAGTCGATGGTTCAAATCCATTAGAACCCACCAAAGAAGCTCACAAAGAAATTTGTGGGCTTTTTCTTTTTGTTAAAGCAAAGTAAATTATTCTCGGGACAAGCAAATTAGATCGGGTATTGCTATATAATTTTTGTGAGATAGCTTGGGCATAGGTCAAGATAGACCGGTGAAAGCTGTATAATAAAACTGTATAAAAAGTATATAATGAAAGTTATGAATCAAAGAACATAAGGAGAAATTTATGAGTATTGATGTGACGAAAGTAAAAGATGATCTCTATCAAGCGGTTAATGCAAAGACACTTGAAGAAATGGTTATTCCTGCAGACAAGCCTTCTACAGGCGGTTTTATGGTACTTGCAGAGGCCATGGAAAAACTTTTGCGCAAAGATTTAGACGCCATGCTGGAGGGTGAAATTTCCTGCGAGAATGCCGAAGAAGAGGAAATGCTTGCCTTCTATAAGAAGAGCCGAAACTTCGCCGAGCGGGATGAAGCAGGGGCTGCCCCGGCCCTGCCCTTACTTGAGCAAATTAGGGCTGTTGCCAGCTTGGAGGACCTGGCTTCCCTGACGAAAGAGTGGATTAACAAAGGCCTCCCCTCTCTTTTTCATCTGGGCGTAATGGCCGATATGATGCAGGCAACAAAAAACGCCTTGTATCTTGTCCCGCCGCAAATTATTCTGCCGGACAAAGCTTATTATGAGAATGAAGCAGGTGAACAGTTGTTGGAGATTTACCGCATGATGAGCCATGATGTGCTGGGTGAAGCGGGCATCCCGGAGGCTGACATTGCCAGGCTGGTCGAGGATACGCTCAGCTTTGATAAGAGTCTGGCTCCCTTAACGAGAAGCGCAGAAGAAAAGGCGGACTACACAAAAATGTATAATCCTCGCAGTATCGAGGAGATTCGGAGCTACCATCCGAACTTTGATCTGGCCACTCTTTTGCAAGAGCTTGTTCACCCTGAATTGAAGCAAGTTATTGTCACAGAACCTGAATTTTTTGAACATTTTGCTGAGCTTATTACTGAAGAAAAGTTAGAAGAAATCAAATCCTGGCTTATTGTAAGAAGCCTCAATTTTGCCACCCCCTATTTATCTGAGCGCTTACGCCAAAAGGGTAGTTTATTCGCTTTACAGTTGATGGGAATCCCGGAACTTGAAGATAAGGAAAAACATGCTTTCAATCTGACAAGGAACACGTATGACCAAGTCCTAGGCCAATACTATGCCAAAAAATATTTTGGAGAAGAAGCCCGGGCTGATGTTGAAGATATGGTTAAAAGCATGATTGATGTCTATAAGGAAAGGCTAGCTGAAAACACCTGGCTGAGTAAAGAAACAATAGAAAAGGCTATTGTAAAATTGGATGCCATTGACCCCTTAATCGGTTTTCCCGACTCTTATCCCGACCACTATAAAAAATTAAAAGTGGATTCTGAGAAGAGCCTCCTGGAAACAGTACTTGCCTTTAACCAAATTGTCTCTGCCGTACAGAGGGATAAGTGGGCTAAGGATGTTGACCGGAAAGAATGGCATATGAGTGCGGATACTGTTAATGCCTATTACTCGCCCACCAGCAATGTTATCTGCTTCCCGGCGGCGATTTTACAAGAACCCTTTTATAGTTTGAAGCAATCCAGAAGTGCCAACTATGGTGGCATCGGGGCGGTTATTGCCCACGAGATCAGCCATGCCTTTGATAATAACGGGGCCAAGGTAGATGCGGAAGGCAATTTATTTAATTGGTGGAAAGAAGAGGATTATGAAAACTTTTCGGCCAGGGCAGAGGAGATGGTCAAACTTTGGGACGGCATAGAAATTTATGGAGGCAAGGTAAACGGCAGGTTGACCGTAAGCGAAAACATTGCCGATGCAGGCGGACTGACCTGCGCCCTCCAGGCCTTGCAGCGTGAAGAAAGCTATGACTTGAAAGACTTTTTCTACAACTGGGCAAGAGTATGGTGCCAAAAGGGTCGCGAAGAATATTTGCAACTTCTACTTACCGTAGATGTCCACTCGCCGAATCCCTTACGGGCTAATATGCCTGTCCGCAGCATAGATGAATTCTATAGCACTTTCGACGTAAAAGAGGGAGACCGCATGTTCTTAAAAGAAGAAGAGCGGATTACGATTTGGTAGGCAAGCCTATTAAATTCCCTTTAAAAGAGGATATTAGAAGCAAGACAAATCAATGAAAAAAGAACCTCCCAGATTACCGGGAGGTTCTTTCACTTAATGTGCAAAGATATGTATTATCTTTTTTTAGCCTCTATCCCTATACGACACGATTTTCAATAGACATACCGTGTTTGTTTGCATAGCGTACGGTGGCAGCGGCATAAAGTGCAGTAAGTATGGCAGCAACAACATAGCTGGCCGCGAAGCTTCCTTCGGCGAGGCCGAGTAAGTGGTCAAGATTGAAGCCGATTTTTGCATTGAGGATAAAGCTCATGGTGACAAAGGCATAGAACATGCCGGGGATTAAAGAAATGTATTTATTCTTATTCCTGATGGCAAGGTAGACTGTAATCATGGCCATGGCAAAGACCGCAATGAATTGGTTGGTAAAGGCAAAGTAGCGCCAGAGGATCATAAAGCCGCCGGTTGATGTTTTAGCCCAGGCCAGGATAGCAGCAACAAGAACAAAGATAGGTATGGAGACACTCAAACGTTTCTTCGTCTCTCTTTGGTCAATGTTAAACTGTTCGGCAATCATTAAACGTAAGGAGCGTAAGGCTGTATCGCCTGAAGTGATCGGCAAGACGATAACCCCTAGGATAGCGAAGATGGCTCCGACACCTCCAAGGAATTCACGGCTGATTTCCCCAATCATGAGGGTGGCCCCTTTTTGAATGCCTTTGTTGTAGAGGATCATGGCACCGGCGGCCCAGCACATAGCGATGAAGCCTTCGAGGAGCATCATGTTGAAGAAGGTGGTACGACCTTCTCTCTCATCGGTCACAGAACGTGAGATGAGGGTAGCCTGTGTGGCATGGAAGCCCGATAAGATACCGCAGGCTACGGTAATAAAGAAGGTGGGGATCCAGGGGGCCCCCATTTTATTATGTTCGGCTAATTGGGCGAAACTAAAATTAGTCAAGCCGTTCTCGCCCCAACCATTGATTAAGACACCGATGAAGATACCGACAGCGGAGATGACCAAGATGCCACCGAAAATCGGGTAGACCCGGCCAATGATCTTGTCAATGGGGAAGAGTGTAGCCACGATATAATAGGCAAAAATAGCCGCATAAACAATCCAGGTCAAGGCATTGCTGGGGGAAGCTTCTTTGTTGAAAAGATCCGTCACAATCAAGTCACCGGGAGTGTAAATGAAAACAGCGCCGACCAAAAGCATGAGAACCATAACAACGATGTTGTAAAAGGCTTTTGTTTTATTCCCTAAATACTTGGAAATTAAACGAGGCATCTGTGCCCCTCCGTTACGCATGGAAATCATGCCTGAGAAATAGTCATGCATAGAGCCTGCAAGAATACAGCCGATAGGGATTGTAATAAAGGCTAACGGTCCGAATAAAATACCTTGAATAGGCCCAAGGATTGGCCCTGTTCCGGCAATGTTCAGTAGTTCGATGAGGGAGTTTTTCCATTTTTTCATCCCAACATAGTCAACACCGTCTGCCATGGTTGTGGCCGGGGTAGGACGGTCATCAGGTCCAAAGACCTTTTCGCAATACTTTCCGTAGGCGAAGCCACCACCGACTAGAATTAGAATACCAATTAAAAAAGTAATCATAGTATCTACCTCTTTCCTTTCCTTTCTCTTAATCGGACAATTGGCTGAGAATATATTCTCTTATCCGATTAATTGTGACCATTGTATATTTATTTGCAAAAATAAGCAATCATAGGCTATCTGCTTTATGCGAATTGTAGCAATATATGGAGAATAGAGTGAAGTAAAAGAGAAATCTGAGGTGAAAAAACAAGAGAAAGATTCTATAATATTAAATTAATTTGACTTTTTATATAATTAATCGGCTCTTTTGCTGAGAAAATTTGCTTATTTACACATCCTTTCAACTTCCGGAAATGGCTAAGGAAGGCTCTCTTGTTTCTTTGGAAATTAGAGGTAAAATACAATGAACACTCGTTAACGTACTTAGATAAGGAAAATCCTATGAAAGAAATTTTTTGTGACTTGCTAACAAATATTCCGGACTATGACGTATTTTTGACAGCGGATGAACTGGATGCCAGCTCAATAGACTTAGCAAGGCGCTTTCCGGAAACAGTGAAACTTTTCAGCATAGGGCAAACACGACAAGGGAAAGACCTCTTGTGTCTGCAAATTGGTGAGGGTGAGAGAAATGCCCTGATGTTCGGTTGCCCCCATCCGAATGAACCCATAGGCACCATGATGCTGGAATATTTCAGTGAGGAACTGGCTAAAAGCCGAGCCTTGCGGAAGGAACTGGGTTATAGCTGGTATATTGTGAAAGCTTGGGACAGAGATGGCCTGACTTTAAATGAGCCTTGGCTCAAGGGTCCCTTTACCCTCTATAACTATTCGCGAAATTTCTTTAGGCCGGCAGGTCACCGGCAGGTGGACTGGACCTTCCCTGTCCACTATAAAGATTTTGAATTTAAAGAATCTATTCCGGAAACACGAGCCATGATGCGACTTATTGATGAAATCCGGCCGGAGTTTATATATTCTCTTCATAACTCCGGTTTTGGCGGTGTTTACTGGTATATTACTCATCCGCTTAAGAAATCTTCCTATGTGAAAATGCGTAGGGCAGCAGAGAGGGTAAATATTCCTTTGCATTTAGGCGAGCCGGAATTGCCTTATCTGAATGAGCTGGCACAAGCGACTTACTCCAACTTGAGCCTTAAAGCGGAATATGACTACCTGGAAAAATATGGGGCGGAAAATATCGGCAATCTCATCCGAATAGGGGATTGCAGTGCCTCCTATGCCAAGGAGCGCCACAACTCCTTTACCCTCTTAACGGAATTACCCTATTTTTATGATGAACGAATTAAAGACCAAAGTGTAACAGACCGCCTGCGCAAAGATGTCGTCCTGGATAGCATGGAATACGGGGCGAAGAGTAGGGCCTACATTCAGTCTATTCTTCGGGAAACAAGATTGTTAACCGGTGAGGAAAATCCTTTCCGCGTGGCCCTGGAGGCTTTTTCCGGGAACGGACGGGAAGAAAGCACAAAGCGGATGCTTGCCCAAAATCCGGACTATAATCGCCCGGCAAGCCTCGCTGAATGTTTTGACAATTTGCATTTATCCAAGTTTTATAGCAGCCTGTCCTATGGTATGGCGATCCGCCTTTGCGAGTATGAATTGGACAGGGAAAATTTAGCTGAAGAGGCAAGACAAGCTCTTGAGGGCATACGACTGAAAGCTATGGAAGCGCACCGGGCTTTACTGGACGAATTAGAGCAAGAATTGAATTATGAGGCCATTCCTATTCGACAACTTATTTCCATTCAACTAGAATGTGGTCTGGTGGTTTGTGAAGAATTAAAAGAAAGGCAAGGGGAACAACGATGAGTATGGAAAGATTAACCGCTCTCTTAGACCTGCCTCAGGAAAGTAGTCCTGTTTGGCTGGATGGGGGCGAGAAAATAGCCTATATTCGGCGAGATAAGCAAGGAACGCATATTTGGACCTACCATAAAGAAAGTGGCGAGCGGAGAAGAATAACTGAAGAAGACAGGCGGGTTTGGAAGCTGGACAGTAATCCCCATACAGGGAGCTTGTTGCTTACCTACGATGCTGACGGCGATGAATGCGAACAGATTTATCTCTGGGAGAAAGATTCGCCGAGGCCTGTAAATGTTAGCAAAACTCCGGGTGTCCGCCACCTTTTCGGGGGTACGAACAAGGATGATTCAGTAATTGCCTTCGCCTCGAATAAGCGTACAGCGGAGACTTTTGATATTTGGAAGTATGAGCGTGGACCTGATAGGATGACTCTGGTTACTCAGTTCACCGATCACTATAATTGGCCAATCCAAAACGCCTTATCCCCCAACGGGAAATATCTCTTGTATAACAAATTGAAAAGTCAAGCTGACAATTCTCTATGGATGAGCGACTTGGACAGCGGGGAAGCTGTTCGTATCCCTAATGACACACGACTATCCGCAGAACCGAAAGCGGTATTTACGTCAGATAGTCAACATGTCTATCTGGTGAGCGATAGGCAGGGAGAATTCTTTTCCCTGTACAAATATTCTTTAGCTGATGAAAGCCTGGATTTGCTCTATAGTTTTGAATGGGATATAGAAGGAATTGCTTTGAGTGGAGATGATAAATACCTGGCGGTATTCTTAAATGAGGAGGGATACACGCGATTCAGCCTATACGACATGGAGGAAAATGGCCGGGAAATAAAAGTACAGGCCCTTCCCCCGGGAGTGGTCTCATCAGCTAGCTGGTCGCCAAAGGAAGCGCTGCTTTTATTTAGCTTTACATCCGGGGCAAAGCCGCAGGCGATATATACCTACGATGTAGAAACTGATACATTTGAGAGAGTCAGTGCGGATGACGAGTCTGAAGCAGCTGAGGAAAAAATGGTCGAACCGGAGCTTTACCGGTATGATTCATTTGACGGCTTGTCTGTTCCCTTTTGGTTATATAGGCCCGGTCAAGTTGATACTGATAAACTTCCCCCTCTAGTGATTGATATTCACGGAGGGCCGGAAGGACAGAAAAGACCGACCTTTGATTTTTTTATCCAATATTTAGTCAGCGAGGGTATACAAGTAGTTGCGCCTAATGTTCGGGGCAGCACCGGCTATGGCAAAACATACCACCATTTGGATGACGTCGAAAAACGTTTAGACAGTGTTAAAGATATTGAGGCCTTAGTCCGATACTTGGTCAAAAACAAACTTGCCGATCCTGATAAGATTGCGGTTAGCGGGGCCAGCTACGGCGGTTTTATGACCTTGTCCTGTGCCGCCCGCTATCCGGATTTGTTTGCTTGTGCTGTTGATACGGTTGGTATGTATAACCTGGTCACCTTCCTTGAAAATACTTCAGATTATAGGCGCCTGCATAGAGAGAATGAGTATGGGTCACTTGCAGAGCACAGGGACCTCCTCTACGAGGTATCACCGGTAGCTGTGATCCACCGGATTAAAGCACCGCTTATGGTTATCCAGGGGCGGAATGACCCGAGAGTACCTGCTAGTGAATCCGAACAGCTGGTTGAGAAATTACGCTCAAGCGGAAAAGAAGTGGAATACCTCTGCTATGAAGATGAGGGGCACGGCATTGTGAAACGCAAAAACCGCCTGGACTGCTATCCGAGGATTGTAGCCTTTTTAGCAAAACATTTACTAAATTAAGCCGGAGTCATAACTGGGCAAGTCGATGTCGGCTTGCCCCTCGGCGGTGAAGAGGCTGTAGCCGATAGTGGCCGCCAGGACATGTTCTTTTGCAGTATGGGTGCGGACAAGCTCTATTCCTTTGGCGGCGGCAATGGCTGTCAGATGAGTGGAGGAGGCGTCTCTATTGTGGAAGCCTTCTTCTGTTTCCGGATCTAAATTAAAGCCGGCCTCACTGAGGATGTTAACCAAGAAACGTTTTCGTGAAACGCCAAGAAAGATACAGGACTCATACTTGTAAAACTCCTCAATATGTTTAATAAGGAGGAGGTTCTCCCGCTTGCTTAAGGCAAAGCCTATACCGGGATCAATCATCAGTCTGGTCTTGTCAAGTCCTGCCTTCCGGGCAACCTGCAAGGCACGATTTATGAAGAGGTCAGCTACTGAAAAAATATCGGCCTCTTCCATAAGTTGGTACTCCTCCCGGCTAAAGGCATCGCCGTAACCGAAGCGGGGGAATTTTCGTGAAGCTTCCCGATTCGGCCTTGCCATAGCAGGATTAAACATGAGGACAGCACCGGCTTCCGAGTCGGCAATTACACGGGCCATATCAGGGTCCCCTAAGAGTCCGGTAATATCATTAATAATATCTGCCCCGGCTTCGATAGCGGCCTTGGCAACTTTGGCTTTCCAGGTATCCACGGAAATAGGCAGGTCGGTATGTTGGCGTATTTCTTTAATTACAGGAATAATACGGGCTATTTCCTCCTCGGCCTCGACCAGGGTGCTGCCGGGTCTTGTTGATTCACCGCCTATATCAAGCATGCCTGCCCCTTCTTCAATTAGGCGGAGGGCGTGCTGAACAGCCTTTTCTTTACTAAACCACTTACCCCCATCCGAAAATGAGTCGGGGGTAACATTAACAATTGCGGCAACCAGGCAAGGGTCGCCGTGCCTGATGAGATGTTCATTAGCTTTGAAATAAATGTTTTTAGATTGTAGTTTCATGTATTCTCCTGATTAATTCTTCTTATTTTTTGACGGAAAAGTAAACTAAGGCCTTAGAATTAAGACCTTAGTGGATTACTTTTACAGATACAGAGTTGAAACAGATTTGCATATAGAGATTTATTTAACGATATTCCAGTTCTTCGACCAGGACAATAGCGTCATTCTCAATGGTGATGATATAGACACTATCCAGAAAATCTCTGTTTTCTGTTGCGGTCATATTGCCTAGGACAGCAGGGTAATCACTGATTTTAGCCAGCCCTTCATTAATAGACCTGCGGCATAGCTTGTCTCCTGCATGCTGCATGGCTTCATAAAAGAGATAGACAGCATCGTAGCTAAAAGCAGATACCCGCGACGGCATAGTATCAAAACGCTCGAGGTAATTCTCTAAAAAGAATTCCGCCTTACCATTTTCCAGTCCGGGATACCAGTCAGAAACGGCATACCAACCATTTGCGGAAGAACCCGCTCCCTTCAAGAAATCAGGTGAAGAAACAAAAGAGTTGCCGAAATGCGGTAAATCTATTTGGGCTTCTTCCAAGGTTTTACTGATGAGGATTTGCTGCTTGTCATAGGAGATGGAAATTAAACCGTCTGCCCCCGTAGCCACTGCTTCGGCAATAATGCGCGGTAGATTTTCCTCCTCCGGTGAATAGGGGAAAATCATCCTGTCGGGAATGTAAATGTTAAATAGCTCCCCGTAGAATTTACGGACAACAGAAACACTGAAATCGTTCGGATCCGATTTTGTATAAAGAATGGCCGGATTTTTCATGTCTAATTTATCATGTGTGGTGTGAACTAAAGCCTTGGCAAACTCACTATCCTTATTCCGGTGTTGCCAGAGATAGGTATAGTCCGGATTGGCAATGGCATCGGCCGAACCACAGGTGATAAAAGGTATTTTTGCCCCTAGTGTTGTATCCATGAGGGCTAATGTGTTATTCGAAGTAATCGAGCCCACAACGCCGAGAATGTTATTATTGTCAAATAACCTTAAAGCCGCCTCCATGGCCACCTTGATATCATCAGACTCATCTTCGACAACAAGTTCCAGTTCTCGCCCGTTGACTCCACCTTTTGCGTTAATTTCCTCGACAGCTAGTTTAGCGCCGTTGAGAAAGCTTGTGCCGAGTTCTGTCTCATACCCGGTAAGGCTGGCCACAATACCAAGTTGAATGGTTTCCCCTTCGGGTACAAATTCTTCGCGGGGAAGAGTGTTTTCTGCCACATTCTCGCTGGGAACCTCTTCTTTAGGCTTTTCGCCGCAAGCCAAGAGGCTAAAACATAAGGAGAGTATAAGAAAAATAAGTATTGTTTTTTGTTTCATAAGTACCACCCTCTGCTATTCTATTAAATCTACTATGTCGGTCAATCTCTGAAATAAGGCTGCTTGATCTAATTTTGATACAAGCCGGCCTTGGCGGAAGATTATTTATCATAGTTTATATAAATAATAAAGCTTTATCGGTTTTAAGACAATCTTTTTTATAATTTCGGCCTCCATTCTTTCAGTATGAGGGCAATTCTTTCCATATCTTCCAGACTGCAATACTGGTCGCAAGGCAGTGAAAGCACTCTTTGGGTAACAATCTCTGCACTTTTCCGGAGTTCAGGGGGTAAGCCCGGCAAAGTTGGCCAGAAAATTTTTGTATGTATTTTCTTTGTTTCAAAATAGTCTTTCAGCTCTTGTTGATAATCCGTGAGAATGGTGAAATGGCTGGGACAAGTAGCTTTTTCTAATGCAGGAAAAGCAATTTGCCAGAGGAGTGAATCTTCCGTGCTTCTGCTCATGGGTAAATGCTCAAGAAGATAGCTATAGTTCTCTCTTCTTTTCTTAATAATGGCATTAAAATCAGTGCTTTCCACAATCATGATGGAAGTAAGGTCGCTGGCGTTATTGTTAAAGGAATCACGCAAGGCGTATTCAGCCTTCCAAAAAATACTGTCGGCTGACGCATACAAGTCTTTATCTTTTCGGCTATAGGCAAGAGAGGCTAACTGCAGGGCTAATGAGCGTTGCTCAAGGTGGTTTTTATCCTCGGCGACCAAGGGGATTTGGAAGTTTTCCTGATATTTAAAAGCCAGTCCCCCTGCCGGGATCCCAATCCATTTCCGCAAGCTGGCTAAAGCGTAATCCCAGTCACAAGGGATAGGGTTTGTACTTAACAGGCTGTGGGTTAAATCAAGGATGATTCTGCTGTGCTTGTCTTTAGCGAGATTAACAAGATCTTGAATGCCGTGTTTTGCCTTTCCGTCAAGAAAATAGTTTTCATAGCTGTCAAAGCCGTAATAACCGGTCAAGAAAAGAACATCGGAGCTTAAATACTGATTCTCAAAGTGGGGTCGGAAGTGCTCGTCTATCTCGTAAAAATGGATACAAAAATTAGCTCTGACAAAAGGGGCAAGTACGGTTTCGCAGGTGTAGGAGGGGAAATACACAGACAGTCTCTTATCCTTATTTAAGGCTTGAATGTCATAAAGAATGTGTGATAAGGCGCATCGACCGGACATGGTATGGGCTAAGTCGCTGTAGTCAAAGTGTTTGAAAGTTTTTTCGTTTTTTCTTACCGGCATAATGCCACCGATATAGCTTAACATAGTATAAGGCCTCCCTATTTTGGATAATAATTCATTTCATTGCTCCGCTCTATTGTAGTGGTGAAAAATATGAATTACAAGAAATTGTTTAAAGTGAACACTTCAAGCCGCCTGTTGTTTGTGAAAAATTATACTTGACTGTGGGAATGTGTTGGTATATATTCTCAATAAATAAAGGTGAGATTTCTTATTTTTAGAGTAAATACTTTATTCCCTTGAGGGTTGGCGGTTGGCATGAGCACATTTTTAAACAGATTATCTAAAAAACATTCTTCTTTAACCAATACACAGAAGATGGTTATTGAGTATATGCATGACCACAAGCTCGAAGCGAGTTATATGTCGCTAAAGGAGCTTGCCCTGGCTGCTGACGTTTCTGAGGGTACTGTTATTTCTATGAGCCGTTCTTTGGGTTTTCAGGACTTTGTATCTATGAGACAAGCTTTTCGAGAGTTGATTTCCAGCCAGTTCAAGGAGGCCGGTTATGAGCCGGCATATAATGACCAGGTTCCCTTTTTTCAAGATTTACTAGTTGACTTCATATCGACACAAAAAAATAATTACTTCAACACCTTGAATAGTTTGCATCTCAATGATTTAGAGACTTGTACCAACTTGATTATGCAGGCAAGACAGGTCTATGTGCTCGGGCATGATACGTCAAAGATTGCTGCAGATTACCTGGTGCATAGGCTTTCTTTTATGCAAATCAGTTCTTGGGCCAAGCAAATAGGGGAACTGGATTCCTTACAAGCGATGTTAACCAAAATCGATCCGGATGACCTTTTCATTTTTATCTCTTTGCCGCCCTACCACCATCCTTCTAAGAATATTGTCAACTATATTGAAGATAAAAATGGAAAAATTATTGTCTTGACAGATAGCCGGTTAACGCCGGTAATTACAGAAAAATCCCATAATTTATTTTCCAGAACCAAGGCGCCCTATCTGTTCAATACGATGTCAAGCATCTTTGCCCTAATCGAGGTTTTAATTGCCAGTATTGCCATTAAACTCGGTGATGAGCTCAACAAATATATTGATGACTTCCATAAGGTAAGTGAACAGATTAACAGCCATATAAATTTATTTGGAACAGAGGGATAAAAGGATGATTACGCTACTAAAAGGTGGAGCTGTTTATACTCCGGAGTTTATCGGCAAGAAGGATATCCTTCTTTGCGGGGGAGAAATTGCTGCCATTTCTGATGCTATAGATGTGGGCTCCTTGGAGGTCTATACCCTTGACTGCTCTGATAAAATCATTACCGCAGGCTTGATTGACGGCCATGTTCATTTAATCGGGGGTGGGGGCGAAAAGGGCTTTACTTCAAGAGTTCCTGAGGCCAAAATCTCGGAAATCGTGCGAGGCGGGGTAACAAGCGTGGTGGGTATGCTTGGCACAGATTCCCTGACCCGCAGTCTGGAGAGTCTTTTGGCCAAAGTGAAGTCCTTGAATGCTTTGGGAATTTCTGCCTACATGTTGACCGGAGCCTATAGGTTTCCCGCACCAAGTATTTTAGGTGACGTATCAAAAGACCTTGCTTTTATTCAAGAAATTATCGGTACGAAAATAGCTGTATCAGACTTTAGAAGCTCCCACCTAACCGCTGAAGAGTTGGCGAGACTCTTGTCGGAAACCTTTATTGGTGGCCTTGTTGGAGCTAAGGCGGGACTCACGGTAATGCATTTAGGGAATAGGAGGGCCCCTCTTGATTTAATCCGGAGGGCGCTGGAACTTTCAGACATTCCTATGGACAAAGTTCTTCCGACCCATTGCGGACGAAATCGAGAATTGTTTGCGGCCGCCCTGGATTTTGCTTCATGCGGAGGCAATATTGACTTGACCGCCTGCCAGTCTACGCCCCAGGGTGATACCGTAATTTCTCAGGTTTTCGAAGCGCTCGACAAGGGTATCGAATTGGAGCGTATAAGTATTTCGAGCGATAACTATGGCAGCCAGCCCGTCTTTAACGATAAGAATCAGTTGGTCAGCTTCAGCTATTCGAACGGGCCCGTTCTATTAGAATGTCTGAAAGACTTGCTTGAGCAAGGGCTGGAATTATCAAAAGCGATAAGCTTCTTTACAACAAATGTTGCTTCCCGCCTTGGGCTTGAAGAATTTAAGGGGAGAGTAGAGGTTGGCTATGATGCAGACCTGCTTGTTTTTGATAAGGCTATGAAGCTGGAAAGAGTGTTTGCCGGAGCTGTGGAAGTAGTCGTTCATGATCAGTGTCTGATAGAGGATATAAACAGTTCATACTGAAGGTAGAGAGGATTAGCTTATGGGTAGATTTATAGGAAAAAGACTTTTGCTAATGATTCCCGTACTGGTGGGGGTAACCATTTTAGTATTTATGATACTAAATATTGCTGCCGGGGACCCTGTACAGACAATTCTGGGGGACAAGGCAACTCCGGAGGCACAGGAAAAGTTGAGAGAAGAACTGGGGCTGAATGACCCCTTATTGGTCCAGTATTTTAACTATATCAGGAAGGCGATGACCGGTGACTTGGGCACATCTTATGTCAACCAGGTTCCGGTTACTCAGCAGATTAAAGAGCGCTTTCCCAACACTTTGATGCTAGCTAGCGGAGCTATTTTGCTGTCGCTCATTGTCGGGATACCAATTGGCATTATTTCGGCTAAGAAACAATATAGTTTCATCGACAACACAACGATGGTTATTGCCCTGGTTGGTGTTTCCATGCCGGCCTTTTGGCTGGGTCTATTGCTTGTCCATGTTTTTTCCTTGAGATTGCGGCTCTTGCCATCCTCGGGACTAAATGTGAATGACCTGTCAAGCGTCCTAAGAAGTTTAGTCTTGCCGGTTGTATCTCTTTCGACCTATTCCCTGGCTATGATTGCCCGCATGACAAGGTCATCTATGCTGGAAGTTATTCGCCAGGACTATATCGATACGGCTCGCTCTAAAGGGATTCGTGAAAGTCAAGTCACAAGAAAGCATATGCTGAAGAATGCACTTATTCCCATTATTACCGCAGTTGGTTTGCAGTTTGGTTCATTAGTAGGCGGCTCCATTATGACGGAAACCGTATTCTCCTGGCCCGGTTTGGGCAGGTTGATTGTTGAATCCATTAAGAAAAGAGATATTCCTGCGGTCATGGGTTCGGTAATCTTCTTATCGGTGGTCTTTTCTTTTGTCAATTTGTGTGTAGATATCATCTATGCCTTTGTCGATCCGAGAATTAAAGCACAGTATAGGAGGAAGTAATTATGTTGAATCTAGTAATGAAAAAGCAACAAAAAGATAGCGGCTACGTTCAACGCACACTTGCCCAAGAGACATGGATGCGGTTTAAAAGAAATAAGATGGCCATGTTCGGTATGGTTTTTCTTGCCATCCTGCTAATTATTTCCCTTACAACGACTATAATTGACTTTGCCACAGATAAGTCCTTCTATGCAGAGAAGGTTGTAAAGCAAGATGTCTTGAATATGCTGCAAAAACCCACAAGCGAACATCCCTTTGGCCTTGATGAATTAGGGCGAGATATCTTTTTGAGAATATTGTGGGGGGCGAGATACTCCTTGTTTATGAGTTTGTCAGCGATCATCATAGCCCTTTTAATTGGTGGAAGTTTGGGGGCGATTGCCGGCTATTACGGGGGTAAAGTGGATAACATCATCATGCGTTTTATGGACATCCTCCTTTCTATGCCCCCCATGTTGTTAGCCTTAACGGTTGTTGCCGCCTTAGGCACTTCCTTAATCAATGTTGTTGTTGCCGTAGGTGTTTCTTTTGTGCCGACCTTCGCGCGGGTCTTGCGGGCCTCTGTCTTACAGGTCAAGGGGCAGGAATATGTTGAGTCTGCCAAGGCCGTTGGAGCAAATGACTTTCAAATTATTACAAAATTCGTTATACCCAACTCCTTGGCCCCAATTATCGTACAGGGCACCTTGGGTGTAGCGAATGCCCTGTTAACCATAGCCAGTCTGTCCTTTGTCGGTCTTGGTGTTCAAGCACCTCTTCCTGAATGGGGATTAATGCTGTCGAACGCACGGTCTTATATGCGTGAAGCTTGGCATATTACGATTTTTCCCGGGATTTTTATTATGCTTACGATCTTATCCTTGAACTTAATGGGTGACGGTCTGCGTGATGCAATGGATCCAAAATTAAAGAATTAAGCGACGAGAGCAGAAGTTATATTTAGGAGAAACACATGAATACGTCAAATATTATTAGCATAAAAGATTTGTGGGTAGAGTATAGAACGCAAGACGGTTTGGTCAAGGCGGTAAACGGTGCCAGTCTTGAACTGGAAACAGGAAAAACCTTAGGCCTGGTAGGAGAAACCGGGGCAGGTAAAACCACTTTAGCTAAGTCGATTATGGGTATTATCCCGAATCCTCCGGGAATTATTACTAACGGAGAAATTGACTATGCGGGCAAAGACCTGCTTTCCTTAAACGAAAGGGAAATGCAAAAAATAAGGGGCGGGGAAATCTCTATGATTTTCCAGGACCCTATGACTTCTCTTAACCCTGTCATGACAGTAGGTGAACAGATTGAAGAGGTTTTACGGGCCCATGGTAGAAAGAAAGATGAAGCGGTAAAAGGATCTCTTGAAATGCTTGAAATGGTTGGTATTCCCGCTGAAAGAAGTACAGAGTACCCCCATCAGTTTTCCGGCGGTATGAAACAGCGGATTATTATTGCTATTGCCTTAGCCTGCCAGCCCAAGCTGCTTATTGCTGATGAACCGACAACTGCGCTGGATGTAACAATCCAACATCAAGTCTTGGTTATGATGCGGGAGTTGAAGGATAAACTGGATACCTCGATGATTTTGATTACCCATGACTTAGGTGTGGTCGCACAAAATTGTGACTATGTCGCTATCATGTATGCCGGTGAGATTGTTGAATATGGCGACTTATACGATATTTTTAAGAATCCCCGGCACCCTTATACTTTAGGTTTGTTCGGTTCCATTCCCAACTTAGCCGAGCAGGTTGAAAGACTCAAACCCATTGCCGGTATGCCACCTGATCCAACCCAATTGCCTGAAGGGTGTAAGTTTAGTCCGCGTTGCCCCAGGGTAACGGAAGAGTGCAAATCTTGGCAAGCTGAAAATTTTTATATTGATGATGGCCACTATGTACGCTGTCGTCTCTATAAACCGGTGGAAGAATAGGTGATAGTATGACAAAACAAGTAAACTCAAATCCAATCATAGAGGTTAAAAATTTAAAAAAATATTTCCCTGTCAGGGCCGGGAATCTTCATGCTGTTGATGACCTGAGCTTTGTTATCCCCGAGGGCACAACTTTGGGCGTAGTCGGTGAGTCCGGTTGTGGTAAATCCACCTTAGGAAGAACCATTCTCAGATTACATGAGCCGACGAGCGGGGAAGTCTATTACAAAGGTACCAACATTTTCAAGCTAGGGAAGGCCGAAATGAAAGCTCTGCGGTCCGAGATGCAAATAATCTTCCAAGACCCTTATGCCTCTTTGAATCCAAGAATGACTGTTGGACAGACGATATCCTATCCCATGGAAATTCAGGAGAAAAAATATAGCTCGCAAGAAATTGATGAACGAGTTGCGGAAATCATGAGCCTGGTAGGCCTTGCCCCGCGTCTGCTCAATTCCTATCCCCATGAATTAGATGGGGGAAGGCGGCAGAGAATAGGTATTGCCAGGGCCCTCGCCTTAGACCCCCAATTTATCGTTTGTGATGAACCGGTTTCGGCTTTAGACGTATCCATTCAAGCCCAAATTCTAAACTTAATGCAAGATTTGCAGGATAAGTTTGCCCTGACCTATATGTTTATTACCCATGACATGAGTGTCGTTAAACACCTTTCGACGAATATCATGGTTATGTACTTAGGTAAAATTGTGGAGTTCAGCAATGCCCGGAGGTTATTTGCTAAGCCCTCCCACCCTTATACACAAGCCCTCTTGTCCGCCATACCGATTCCGGATCCGGATTATAAGTCAGAACAAATTATGCTAAAGGGCGAAGTGACCAACCCCATCAACCCTCCTCCGGGATGTCGCTTTGCCAATCGCTGCAGATATGCAAAAGAAATATGCTTTAAGCAAGATGTAGAGCTTAAAGAAATTGAGCCAGGTCACCATGTCGCTTGTGTACTATTTGACTAGCACCTTGCGATTTGGCATAAAAAAGAAAGAAGGTAAGTAGTATGAAAAAAGGACTGTGCGTATTATTACTAATATGTATGTTACTCCCCTTGGTTGCCTGTGGTAAAAAAGATGATACTGATGTAGCAAAAAAGGAAGAGAGCAAAGAAACTGTTGCAGAAACAACAGAAGAAAAGGCTGATGCCGCAGAAGAAACTGAAGCAGAAGCAGCAGAAGAAGAAAAAACAGAAGCTAAGGAAGAGGCAAAGACCGGAGACACGAAAGATGAACTAGTTGTTGCCGTTGCATCGGACATGACATCTCTGGACCCCCATATCGGAAAAGAAATTGCCGCCGTACTTGTAACCAATAATATTTTTGCGACCCTGTTGGCAAAAAATGAAAAGGATGAAGTGGTTCCTTACCTTGCTGAAAAATGGGAATTTGTAGATGACGTAACTATTGACTTTACTATTCGTGATAATGTTTATTTCCATGATGGTACAAAGTGTACGGTTGAGGATGTTGCTTTTTCTTTGAACAGAGCTATTGAAAGTCCTTATGTTTCCTACATTATCGACTACGCAAAAAATGCCGAGGTTGTTGATGAAAACACTGTGCGACTGAACTTGCATGCCCCCTTCTTAGGCTCCTTGATTAATCTGACAGTACCTTTTACAGCCATTGTTCCCCAAAAAGCAATTGAGGAAGATCCCGATGGTTTCTTACAAAATCCGATTGGTTGCGGCCCCTATAAATTTGTTGAATGGAGCCAAGGAAACTACTGTAAAATTACGGCTTTTGACGATTATTTCTTAGATAAAGCCAAAACAAAGGATATTACCTTTAGAATTATTCCTGAAGCAGCACAACGGACAATTGCCTTAGAAAATGGTGAAGTTGACCTAGTCTATGACTTAGCTGTAAACGATATTTCTATTATCAAGGAAAATCCTGATTTGCAATTATTCCAAAATGAATCCGTTACAACCTGGTTCTTATCCCTCAATACTGAGGAAGAGGCTCTCGCTGACAAAAGAGTACGCCAAGCTATTGCTAAAGCAATCAATGTACAAAACATCATTGATAGTGTTCTTTATGGATCAGGTGTAAAAGCCAATTCACTAATTCCGCCTTCCTGTATCGGTTACCCGGGTGATGACATGCCCTACTTTGAGCGTGATATTGAGGGGGCAAAAGAATTGTTAAAAGAAGCCGGCTATGAAGATGGTCTGACCCTGCGTTTAGCGGTTGCTGAAGACGTCACCCGTGTTGCTGTTTGTCAAGTTCTCCAAGCCCAGCTTGGTGAAATCGGAATTGATGTTGAGCTTGAAGTAGCCGACTCATCGACCTACACCTTCCGTGCCAACGAGGGCGAATTCCAAATGATGTTCTTCTTCTGGATTTGCGCTGCCGGCCACGGAGACTATCAAATGTACTCCCTCTGCCACTCCTCACAGAAGGGGGCAGCCGGTAACAGAGCCTTTTATGGGAACGATGAAGCCGATAAATACATTATGAATGCCCGTGAAACAAATGACGAAAAAGTTGCCATAGAGAACTATCGTGAGTTGGAAAAAATCCTCGATGAGGATGTACCCCACATTGAACTCCTCTATACAACATTAAACGTTGGAGCAAGAAGTTCTGTATCCGGATTTATCATGGATCGTGCAGGCTACCACAATCTGGAAACCGTTGTTGTCCACAAATAAAGCAAAGCCTGGCGTATAAGCAAAACACACTCTGCCATTTCGTTTCGAGATGGCAGAGTTTTTAGGAGAAGATAATGAATCTACAAGAAATGACTTGGCCACAAGTGGAAAAATATTTTAAAGAGAAGGATCTGGTCTTGATACCGGTGGGCAGTTGTGAAAATCATGGCACCCACTTACCCCTCGGAACAGATACGCTGATTCCGCAAAAAATAGCGGAAATGATAACGGGACATCGTGACGTCCTCTATACACCGGCCTTGCCCTTTGGGAATTGTGACTACTTTAGCCAATTCCCCGGAACAATTTCTTTAGGCCCTCAGCTTCTTTATGACGTCTTATACCGTATTTGCGACTCTCTCTATGCGGCCGGAGCCAGAAGATTTATCTTCATTAACGGTCATGGTGGAAATTCCGCTGTTATCGAAGAGGTCTGCTATGCCTTCAGTAAATTAGGGGCCCTATCGGCAGTAATCAACTGGTGGACAATGGTAGGCGACTTCAATCCTGCCTGGCTTGGCGGTCATGGTGGCGGGCAAGAAACAGCAGCCATTTTATACATAGACCCGGCCCTTGTTGATAAGGAGGCAATGAAGGAAAAGGATATCAAAAGTTTAGGGCCTAAATTCAAGCCGCTTTCCTTAAAGATGGTCGAGTTTGAAAAGGTAAAAGTGCCTGTCCCCAGAGATGTCGGTGACATTTGTGAAAATGGCTGGTACGGGCCGGATGAGCTTGAAGAAGCTTCCGCTGAATGGGGCGAAGCCATGCTGGAAGAGACCGTTCGTTTTTTAGTTCGTTTTATTGATGAATTCAGCAAAGCGAACCTGTAAACAGCTTTTAACCAGACAATTCCAAATTAGCCGTAGATGTGATAGTTTAGGGAAGAGGGATAATCATCTTCCCTAAATTAATTGTTCTAGGAGGCAATATGTCTATAGCGAAATATATCGACCACACCATTCTCCGAGCGGATACAAGGCTGGAGACCGTCAAACGTTATTGTAAGGAAGCGAAAGAACACCGTTTTGCATCTGTTTGCGTAAATGGAGTCCATGTTAAAACCGTTGTTGAAGAGCTCAAAGGATCAGATGTCCTCTGTTGTGCAGTGGTCGGCTTTCCTCTTGGGGCTATGGATGCTGAGGTGAAAGCCTTCGAAGCAAAAAAAGCAGTTGAAGCCGGTGCTGCGGAGATTGATATGGTTATGAATATTGGTAAAGCAAAAGATGGAGCCTGGGATTTTGTGGAAGCGGATATTGCTTCTGTGGTCACGGCAAGCCGGCCTGCGCGGGTAAAGGTTATTATTGAAACCTGCTTACTAAATGACGAAGAAAAAATTTTGGCCTGCCGGGCTGCAGAGCGTGCCGGGGCCGCCTTCGTAAAAACGTCAACCGGTTTTTCTACGCAGGGAGCCACACTGGAGGATGTAAGCTTAATGCGTGAAGCGGTCGGTAATCGACTTGGCGTTAAGGCCAGCGGCGGAATTCGTGACGCAGCTTTTGCCAAGGCCTTGCTTGAGGCCGGTGCCAGTCGCATTGGCGCAAGTAATGGTATTAAATTAATTGAAACGTAAATTAAACCACAAGATGGGTAGAAAGAAGTAAAGAGTATGGTAAAACAAATCAATGTAAATATAAAAGCCCTCGAAAGCATGTTGTTCATTTGGGCAACTTTAAAGGATAGACAAAAGATAGCGGATGAGTTTTATATTAACTTAGCGGCATCGCCTGAAATGCAAGTAGCCTATGATGAAGACTTTGACCAAAATGGCTTTCGTAAAGTTTTATCGGCGATTTCTAACAATGAGTTGATGAGCGTGGCCAGCCAGAAAGAAAAACGTTTCTGGAACAACAATATGTGGATGCTGGAGGATTTAAGCATTACAGAAAGAATGCTTGCTCCAATCAAAACACTCAATCTGGACAAAGGGCGTGCCCTACTTCCGGAAACAATTCCTTATCAGACGATGGAGGTTGTTTTTTATCCGGGTACAACAGAACTGTGCATGCTGAAGAAGGACAAACTCTACATCAACTTTTTTAAAGTGAATGTAAATATTTTCGACGAGGAAGAAGAAGCAAAAATTGATGGCAAGCCAATAGCTGACTTTATTCTTAAAAAGTTGGCTGATGCCCGCTAGTGAGCGCCATCTGCTGAAAGTGCAGCCAAGTTGAGATGGTGCTAAGATAGGAAAAGCCTATGAAAAAAATAGATTATGATTTTATTGGAAAAATCAGTATGTTGGGGAAGATGAGTGTAAATCCGGCAGAAGACAGCCTGGCTTTCGTGTGTTCCCTACCGAACATCAAAAAGAACACATATGATTCCAACCTATGGCTATATACAGATGGCTTTTTTACCTGCCTGACTGTTGACGATAAAGTAGATAATTTTGTCTGGGAGGGTAATGAGCATATTTTATTTTCTGCTGTCCGGAGTGAGGAAGACAAGGAAAAACAGAAGGCCGGAGGCCCTTTTACCTCCTTCTACCGTTTGCCCATACGTGGCGGAGAAGCAAGGCCCGCCTTTTCTCTACCCTTAAATGTACTTGCCGTTGAGCCCTTAGGCTATAACTTTTATCTGCTGCTGGCAGAATTTGATAAGAAGCTGCCCAATGCCTATGTGCTCGATGAGGAAAAACGCCAAGAACTTGCTGAAAAGGATAAAAAAGAATCCTTCTATACAAGGCTCACAGAAATACCTTTTTATTTTAACGGCAGCAATTATACGGAAGGAAAGCGCAAGGGTCTCTTTCTCTATAATGCACGTTTGGATGAACTTGAGCGAATCAGTAAAGAAGACCTTGATGTTGATTTTTACTCTTTAAGTGAGGATAAGCGTAGACTATATTTTGCAGCAAGCAACTGGTCAAATAAGGCTAGCTTATATTCCGGTCTCTACTTTACGGAGTTTACTCTTGAGGCCGACCCCAGATTACTTGAGATGCCCCTTTTACGATGTGAAGAACTTTATCCGGAAAAGGATTATTCCTTTAGCTATATTTGGGAAACAGAGCCTGAAAAAAAGCGAGATTCCCAAGTTTTTGTTCTTGCTTCAGATATGAAAGAGTTCGGGTGTAATGAATCGGAAAAGATTTACTTGCTCGATAAAGAGAATAGAAAACTTGTTCTCCAAAATGAGAAATCTTTTGAGAATCATTCTTGCCTCAATACGGATGTATCTTTGGGGGCCGCCCCCGGCCACTTTGTCCACCAAGGGGAATATTATTTTGTGGCTACAGACAGGGACCATGATAGCTTGTATAAGATTACGAAAGATGCTTCAGTAAATGAAGTATATGCTTCAAACGGGGCAATTTTAGCTGTCCGGAAATACCGGAAGGGATTTCTCTTTACCGGCATGGAAGATATGCTTCCCGGTGAAGTTTTCGCCCTCGAGGAAGTGGAGGGCAGGTATCAAAGTCGTGTCCTAAGCAAGTTTAACCGTCCTCTATTTTCGGATTACGAGCTCTTGCACCCGGTCGAAATAGCCAGCGGAGATGAAGTAGAAATCGACGGCTGGATTATTTACCCTTCCGGATTTGAAAAAGATAAAAAATACCCCGCTATTTTAGATATACACGGCGGCCCAAGGACGGCCTATGGGCCGGTTTTCTTCCATGAAATGCAGGTGTGGGCGCAAAAAGGGTATTTTGTGCTCTTTTCCAATCCTCGCGGTTCAGGTGGCCGAGGGGATGTTTTTGCTGATATCCGCGGAAAATATGGTCGTGTTGATTATGAGGACCTGATGAATTTCCTTGATGCCTGCTTGGAGGCGGTGCCGGAAATTGATAAAGACCGTCTGGGTGTTACAGGTGGTTCCTATGGCGGTTTTATGTCAAACTGGATTATCGGACATACGGACCGTTTTAAAGCTTGTGCTACCCAGCGTTCCATTTCCAACTGGCTATCCTTCTACGGAACAGCCGATATCGGTTTTTATTTTGCCTGTGACCAGATGGCTACAAAAACCTGGGATCAAGCCGGGTTCATGAAATTATGGGAATATAGTCCGCTGCGTTATATTAATTCTTGCAAAACGCCCACCCTTATTATCCACTCTGCAAAAGATTATCGTTGCCCTCTGGAACAGGGCTATCAGTTATTTACTGCCTTAAAAGATCGGGATGTAGAATCAGAGTTGCTTCTTTTCCATGAAGAAACCCATGAGCTATCTCGCAGCGGTAAGCCCCGGGCACGTCTTGTAAGATTGCAGGCCATTACCGAGTGGATGGACCGCTTTCTTGCTGATCATGGAAAGGTCAGGGAGGATGGGAGTGATTTGTTAGAGAAAAAAGGATATACTGCTGAGGGAATATGCGAAGTCTATGATGGTGAAACTCTTCTGTTTAAAGAAGAAGTCCCTGAGGAAATAGAAGAAAATAGTTAGAGGAGAAAAATGATGACAGAAAAGAAAGATTATGCCAGCCTTGCTATGGAAGCCCATGAGACCTGGAGAGGGAAATTTGAAATTACCGGTCGCGCCCCGGTTACGAACAGTGACGAATTATCAGTTGCCTATACCCCCGGAGTTGCCGCACCTTGCTTAGCCATTCAAAAAGACCCTGCTCGTTCCTTTGAGCTAACAAGAAGATGGAATCTTTGTCTTGTTGTTACAGATGGCTCTGCCGTTTTAGGCTTGGGGAATATCGGCCCGGAGGCTGCCATGCCGGTAATGGAAGGCAAGTGTGCCTTGTTCAAAACTTTTGCCGGTGTTGATGCTTTCCCCCTATGTATTCAATCGCAGGATACAGATGAGATTGTGAATACCATTGTTAATATTGCCGGTTCCTTTGGAGGGATTAATCTTGAAGATATTGCCGCCCCCCGTTGTTTTGAAATCGAAAAACAACTCATCGAAAAGCTGGATATCCCTGTTTTCCATGATGACCAACACGGTACGGCAATCGTTACCTATGCCGGTCTGATTAATGCCCTTAAGGCGGTGAAAAAAGATATTTCCGAAGTTCGTATTGTCATGAATGGGGCAGGAGCAGCCGGTATTGCCATTTCTGACCTGCTCTTGACAGCCGGTGCGAAAGACCTGTTACTCTGTGACAGTAGTGGTATCTGTTATGAGGGCCGTGAACGGATGAACCCCTATAAGGAAGATATTGCCAAACGTGGTAATCCTCAAAAAATTTCGGGCAATCTTGCTGATGCGGTTAAAGGGGCAGATGTCTTTATTGGTGTCTCTGTTCCTCATGTCCTAAGCACAGAAATGGTTAAGACCATGAACGAAGATTCTATCATTATGGCCTGCGCTAATCCCGTTCCGGAAATTGAGCCTGAAGATGCCTATGCCGGTGGAGCGAAAATTGTCGCAACAGGTCGTTCGGACCATCCTAACCAAATCAATAACGTTAATGCTTTCCCCGGCTTATTCAGGGGCTGCTTTGATAGTGGTGCTAAGATTATTAATGAAGAAATGAAAATTGCAGCAGCAGAGGCTATTGCTTCCATGGTCAGCGAGGAAGATATCGCTAAAGGGACTATTACCCCTTATGCCTTTGATCCCGAAGTGGCAAAGAGAGTAGCCAAAGCCGTTTGTGACGCCGCTATAAAAACAGGTGTGGCACGATAAGACCAAGCACCTGTATATACAGAAATAATGCATATAGCCGTTTTTCTCCTAAGCGGAGAAAGCGGCTATATCCTTTTTTGCAGGCTCTGTAGCAGGCTGTGCAAAATCAAAGCCGTGATGGTACCGGAGAGGAGGCCGAGGAAAAGGAGAGGGGGGAGCAGACGCAAAAGGAGGTGGCCGGTGTTGTCCGGGAAAATAAGGCTAATCAGAAAAAGCTGGGTGATATTGTGGCTGATTGCTCCTAAAACACTAAAAAGGAACAATGAGATTTTCCCCTTGCTGAGCTTATTGGCGAAAAACATCAGCAGAGCAGAAGCCATTCCCCCGCTAAGGCTCAATAAACCGGCAAGAGTTCCCCTTGTGGCAAGGGCAAAACCGGCCTTAAACAGATTGAGAGTGAGGCTGATGCCAAGCCCTTCTGTAAGAATAGCATACATGACTGGGATGTTAGAAAGCCCATAACGTAAAGGAAAGGGGCCGCCTATCGCCGGCAAGAATGATTCGAAATAGGAAAAGGCCAGGCTCAGGGCAAATAATAGGGCCAGCCGGCTCATTTTCTGCACCCGGTATTTTTCTTTTTGAAAAGCGAGTTTATTTTGCTTCACCGGGTCCTCCTTTCCCAACGACAAGATCCACAGCTTGATCTTGTCCGGTCTTGCCGCTAATTTTAACAATCAACTGGTAAGGGACACAAACGGCCATATCACCGTGCTTTTGCAAATTGCCGGCGGCGACACAAACTTGGTCACGGCAGGGGGCTTTTTTAATTGAAAAACCACCGTCTGCTGTTTTCTGAAAAACAAAACCGCTAACCTTATCCAGAGTGAACTCCCCGATGGTAAGCTCGGCAAGCCTTTCTTCCAAAAGCAGTTCGTTTTTATAGAAAATTTGAACAGATAAATCGGAATTTGCAGAACTTTTCATTCTTACAGCTAGAAACAGAAAAGCAATGAAGAAAATAATCGCTACAAAGAAGAGGTCGCTCTTTCTTATAAAGGGACGCCCCTCATGGCTTTCATTAATAAATATTTTGTCCGGCAAATTATTTTTACGCTTTTCTTTCATTACTCTTTACTTGCCGCCTTGCCGCAGCTTGGCAAATGCCTGCTTTCTACTATATAATTTTTTAATGTGCCAAAATATGCTTGATTATTAAACTATGCTAACCGGCCTGGTTCAGCCATATAAATATAGCCGGCGAGAGCAAAGTACCATAGCTGTCTTTTGGCAAATTAAGGCTAGCCTATGTTGTCAACCATTATATAGATTTAGGAGAATTTTATGAAATACATAAGCCGTTTTGCTTCTTATTACAAACCTTATCGTAGGATATTCTTCCTGGATATGCTCTGTGCTTTTATCTTATCCCTTTGTGGCGTTGTATTTCCCATAATTATTCGCCATTTGTTGCAAAATGTTTTTGTGAGTCGTGACAGTAAATTTATGCTGGAGAATGTGCTCTTTATGTCTGCCCTGCTTCTTGTTTTATATCTGATTCAAGGGGTATGCCAGTATTTTGTCACATCTTGGGGGCATATCATGGGGGCGAAAATAGAATATAACATGCGCCGTGAGATTTTTTCTCATATGGAAAAATTGTCCTTTTCCTATTATGACCAAAACAGTACAGGAGCCATGGTATCACGTATCCTCTCTGACTTGTTTGATATTACGGAACTTGCCCACCATGGGCCGGAAAATCTTTTGATTTCCTTTGTAAAGCTTATTGGCTCCTTTATCTTCCTCATGACAATCAATGTAAAAGTAACCTTGCTCTTGGTCGGCATGACACTATTTATGTTCGTTTTCTCCTTTAAAATGAATAGCGAAATGAAACGTACCTTTATGGAAAATCGGAAGAAGATTGCCGGAATCAATGCGGTTGCGCAAGATAGTTTATCAGGTATCCGCACGGTCGCCTCCTATAATAACGAGGATTTAGAGTTAGAACGCTTTGATGAGAATAATCAGGGATATCTGGCTTCCAAAAAAGAAAATTACCTGGTTATGGGCAAATATCACTCTGTAAACGGCTTCCTGCAAGGACTGATGTATATTGCGGTTATTTTAGCCGGCGGTTTTGCTGTAGTACGGGGAAGTATGGCCGCTTCCGACATTGTTATTTACATCCTCTACATTAACCTTTTCCTGGATCCCATTAAAATGTTGATTAATTTTACAGAACAATTCCAAAAGGGAATAACCGGATTTGAACGTTTCTGTGAAATCATGGATACGGAGCCTGAGGTAAAGGACCGGCCCGAGGCAAAGCCGGCAGGGCGTTTAGAGGGAGATATTCGTTTTGAAAATGTAAGTTTTGCTTATGAAGGATCGGACGACTTTGTTCTTAAGGATTTAAATCTGGAAATTCCTGCTCGGAAAACGATTGCTCTTGTGGGGCCCTCGGGAGGGGGGAAGACGACATTTTGTTCGCTTATTCCGCGTTTCTATGATGTTACTTCCGGACGGGTTACCATTGACGGGCAAGATATTCGGGATTATACCCTGGAGTCCTTACGAAACAATGTGGCGGTTGTTCAACAGGATGTTTATATTTTTAATACGTCAATCCGGGATAACATAGCTTATGGGAAACCTGACGCCAGTAATGAAGAAATTATTGAAGCCGCTAAAAAGGCAAATATTCATGACTTTATTATGAGTTTGCCGGAGGGCTATGAGACCAATTGCGGGGAGATGGGGGCTCGCTTTTCCGGCGGTCAAAAACAAAGAATTTCCATCGCAAGAGTCTTTTTAAAAAATCCCCCTATCTTGATACTGGATGAAGCAACATCGGCTCTCGATAACCAAAGTGAGTTTTTAGTTCAAAGGGCACTTGATGATTTATCGCTAGAGCGTACAACCTTCGTTATAGCCCACCGACTTTCCACTGTGCGCAATGCCGATGAGATTTTTGTTTTAACCGAAGAGGGTATTGTTGAGCGGGGGAAGCACCGAGAATTGATTAATCTTGGAGGCCTGTACAGTGAATTGTATCATTTGCAGTTTGAGGGTCAGGAAAATATCACGGAGGAGATTGCTTGATTGTGATTGAAAAAAATAAAAAGCCGGTGAGCGAATAAAATGTGGCCACCCGATAATAGAGCTTTTTTATAATAACTTGTACATTTGACAGAAAACAACAAAAAAACAAATTTGTTTTTCGTACAGTTTAATATTTTAAGATTCTTTACAAGAGTTAATTCATTTTGGTAAAATTAGATGTCCGTGCCTAGAAATGGGCCTATTTTATTCGGACAAATATAGTTTTGAAGAAAGGAGATGCTAGATGCCTACAATCAACCAACTGGTAAGGAAAGCCCGTAAGAGCAAGAAAGAAAAATCCAAATCGCCGGCACTGGGTGTTGGGATGAATACCATCAGAAATAGATATTCTCGATACAATTCTCCCCAAAAGCGCGGTGTTTGTACGGTTGTAAGAACAAGTACACCGAAAAAGCCGAACTCCGCTTTGAGAAAAGTGGCCCGTGTTCGTCTTACCAACCAAGCTGAAGTATACGCTTACATTCCCGGGATTGGCCACAATCTGCAAGAACACAGTGTTGTGCTGATACGTGGTGGACGTGTTAAAGACTTGCCGGGTGTACGCTACCATGTCGTACGCGGAACCTTGGATGCAGCCGGTGTAGCTAATAGAGCTCAAGCCAGATCCAAATACGGTGCGAAAAGACCGAAGACTGCTAAAAAATAGGTAAAGAGCAGCAGTTGCGTTGACGTGTGATTTACAATCATCTGCACTCATTAAATAGAGGGGAGTGATTGTCGGCACACACGCAAAAACGTGAGTACCTATGATTTCAGGAGAAAACTGCATAATCATGAAAGGAGGGAAGTAAGATGCCAAGGAAAGGTCATGTCCCCAAAAGAGAAATTTTACCGGATCCGGTTTATTCAGATCTTAAGGTCGCTAAACTGATTAACACTGTTATGCTTGACGGTAAGAAAGGCCTCGCCCAAAGAATCGTATATTCTGCTTTTGACTTAGTTAAAGCAAGAAGCGGTGAAGAGGGTATAGAGGTGTTTAACAAAGCACTGGAAAATGTCATGCCTGTATTGGAGGTTAAAGCAAGAAGAGTCGGTGGCTCGAACTATCAAGTTCCTGTTGAAGTTCGTCCGGAAAGACGTCAAACTTTAGCCTTGCGCTGGATTGTTGCAGCAGCCAGAAGCCGTGGCGAACGCACTATGAAAGAGCGTTTGGCAGCGGAGTTGATGGATGCTGTTAATGGTCAAGGTGCGGCTTTCAGGCGTAAAGAAGATATGCATCGTATGGCAGAAGCAAACCGTGCTTTTGCTCACTATCGCTGGTAAGAGGCTTTTAATAGTCAAAGAAAGGAGTTTGAGCCGCTATGCCAAGAGAGTTCTCCATTAAAAATACGAGAAATGTCGGTATTATGGCGCACATTGATGCCGGTAAGACAACGACCACAGAGCGTATTCTGTATTATACTGGCCGTATCCACCGCGTAGGGGAAACCCACGATGGTGCTTCTACCATGGACTTTATGGAACAGGAGCAGGAACGCGGAATTACGATTCAGTCCGCAGCTACGACTGCCCAATGGCGCAATTGCCGAATCAATATTATCGATACCCCGGGTCACGTTGACTTCACCGTTGAGGTTGAACGTTCTTTGCGTGTCTTGGATGGTGCGGTCACTGTTTTGTGTGCCAAGAGCGGTGTTGAACCTCAAACGGAAACCGTTTGGCGTCAAGCTGATACCTATCGTGTACCCCGCATGGCCTATATCAACAAAATGGATATCATGGGCGCTGATTTCTACAATGTTGTAGACATGATGAAAGAGCGTTTAGGGGCCAATGCAGTGCCGATACAGCTGCCAATTGGAAAGGAAGATACCTTTATCGGCATTATCGACCTCATGACCATGAGAGCGGAAATGTATGGTGATGACGAATCCGGTAAAACATATACCGAAGAAGACATCCCGGAAGACATGCTTGAACTTGCCGAAGAATGGCATGAGAGTTTGGTTGAGGCAATTTGTGAAACGGATGATGACTTATCAGACAAATATCTTTCTGATGAAGAAATTTCCGAAGCTGAATTGCGCAAAGCTTTACGCGAAGCAACCATTAACAACGATATAGTACCTGTAACCTGTGGATCTTCCTACCGTAATAAGGGAGTTCAAATGCTCCTTGATGCCTTAGTAGACTACATGCCCTCACCGCTGGATATTGCCGCTGTTACCGGTGTTATTCCCGGGACAGATGAAGAAGGAGTGCGCGAGGCTTCAGATGATGAACCCTTTGCCGCCTTAGCTTTTAAAATAATGACCGACCCCTTTGTCGGGAAATTATGCTTCTTCCGTGTTTATTCCGGTACTTTAGCGTCGGGAAGTTATGTATACAACTCGTCAAAAAACAGTAAAGAGCGTGTTGGGCGTTTACTCATGATGCATGCTAACCACAGAGAGGATATCGACAAGGTTTACGCCGGCGATATTGCCGCTGTTGTTGGCTTGAAAAATACGAGCACAGGGGATAGCCTTTGCGACCAGAATCATCCGATTATTTTAGAGTCTATGGAGTTTCCGGACCCGGTCATCTCTGTTGCTATCGAACCCAAATCAAAAGCTTCTCAAGAAAAGATGTCGGTTGCCCTGCTCAAGCTTGCTGAAGAAGACCCGACCTTTAAGACACATACCGACGCTGATACGGGGCAAACCCTGATCTCCGGGATGGGTGAACTCCACCTTGAAGTTATTGTGGACCGCTTATTCCGTGAGTTCAAAGTAGAAGCAAATGTTGGTAAACCTCGTGTTGCTTTTAAAGAAACTATTACCAAGCCGGCCAGGGCACAGGGACGTTTTGTCCGTCAATCCGGTGGCCATGGTCAATACGGGGACTGTGTACTTGAACTGGAACCCTTAGAGTCCGGTCAGGGCTTCGAATTTGTTGATAAAATTGTTGGCGGTGTCGTTCCGAAGGAATACATCCCCGCCATCCGTGCCGGTATCGAGGAAGCTATGAAAAGCGGTGTCATTGGAGGTTATCCCGTTGTTGACGTACGCGTTACGCTGGTTGACGGTTCCTACCATGACGTTGACTCTTCAGAGATGGCCTTTAAGATTGCCGGCTCAATAGGCTTTAAAGAAGGTATGCGCCTCGGTGCCCCGGTCCTCATGGAACCAATTATGTCTGTTGATGTTGTGGTTCCCGAAGAATATCTCGGTGATGTTATGGGTGATATCAGCTCACGCCGCGGTCAGATTCAAGGGACAGAGGCTCGCAGCAATGCCATGAATGTACATGCTTTTGTTCCCCTCTCTGAAATGTTTGGTTACGCTACAAGCCTTCGTTCTTCAACACAAGGCCGCGGAACTTTCGTCATGCAGATGGATCACTTTGAGCCTGTACCCAAAAACATGCTAGAGGAACTTACACTATAGCCGGGAGGAATGAGTATAGCCTGTCACAATATACTCATAATCCTGATTTACGCGATATTGTAAAAAAAAATATTATGTGTAGAATATACTTGTGACAATACATTGCCAAGGAAATGATGAATAATTAAGTATCTATAAGGAGGATGTTTAAAAAATGGGCAAAGCAAAATTTGAAAGAAACAAACCACATGTAAACGTTGGTACTATCGGCCACGTTGACCATGGTAAAACAACATTAACCGCTGCTATCACAAAAACTCTAGCAATGCAAGGTGGTGCAGAATTTACAGATTATGCCAATATCGATAAAGCACCCGAAGAAAGAGAACGTGGTATTACCATCAGCACATCACACGTAGAGTATGAAACAGCCAATCGTCACTACGCACACGTTGACTGCCCCGGCCACGCCGACTATATCAAAAACATGATTACCGGTGCAGCACAAATGGACGGTGCAATCCTCGTTGTTTCTGCAGCAGACGGTCCCATGCCCCAAACACGTGAGCATATCTTACTTGCTCGCCAAGTCGGTGTTCCTGCTATCGTTGTTTTCCTCAACAAGGCAGACTTATCCGATCCTGAGCTTATCGAGCTTACAGAAATGGAAGTTCGTGAACTCTTGGACGAATATGACTTCCCGGGTGATGATACTCCTGTCATCGTTGGTTCTGCCCACCAAGCTTTAATTAGCGAAGAAACCGATGTCAATGCTGAGGTCTATCAGCCCATCGTTGAATTGATGGCTGCTGTTGATGAATTCATTCCTACACCGGAACGTCCTACAGACAGACCTTTCTTGATGCCTGTTGAAGACGTTTTCACCATTTCCGGTCGTGGTACCGTTGCTACCGGTCGTATCGAGCGTGGTATTATTAAAATTAATGAACCTGTTGAGATTATCGGCCTGCAGGATGAAGCGATGAGAACAGTTGTTACCGGTATCGAAATGTTCCACAAGATGATGGATCAGGGTGAAGCCGGGGATAACGTTGGTCTCCTGCTCCGTGGTGTAAACCGTACAGATATCCAACGTGGTCAAGTCATTGCCAAACCCGGCAGTGTCAAACCTCACACAAAGTTTTCAGCACAAATTTACGTCTTAACAAAAGATGAAGGTGGCCGTCACAATCCTTTCTTCACAGGATACCGCCCCCAATTCTACTTCCGTACAACAGACGTTACCGGTGTAGCCCACTTACCCGAAGGTGTTGAAATGTGTATGCCCGGCGACCACGTCACCATCACCGTTGAATTGATTACACCTATCGCTGTTGAAAAGGGCCTCAAGTTTGCTATCCGTGAAGGTGGTAAAACAGTTGGTTCCGGTACAGTTTCCGAAATTATTGAATAATTTATTAGGGAATTTTCCTAGAAGAACAAAGAGGGCTTACTCACGCAGAGTAGGCCCTTTTTCTGACTTTTAGTAAAGAACTCTTTTTGCCATAGCTTTAGCAAGATAGGAAGAAGGATTTCTTTTTGCTATAATTGAAGAAAATATATTATGGGAGAATTAGGATGATACCAAGATATTTGGATAATGATTTTTATCTCATTTATGGCATTGACCGACGCCTGGAGAAGTTTGAAAACATGTTTACCCTGCCTCATGGCGTAAGTTATAACAGCTATTTTCTTGATGATGAAAAGACAATAGTCTTTGATTCAATTGATAATGCAGTTTCTGAAGAATTTATGGAGGCTCTCTTTGAGCTTTTGGCCGGGAGAAGTTTAGATGGCTTGGTGGTCAATCATGTGGAGCCGGATCATGGTGCGACAGTTTGTCAGGTTATGGCGGCTTTCCCCGGCTGCCGGCTCTATATCAGCAAGTTAGGTTACACTTTTTTACAACAGTTTAATGAGCATACAGCCTCTTTTTCTGACCGTGTTGTTTTCGTTGACGAAGGTTTTGTTCTGGAAACAGGAAGGCACAGTATTGAGTTTATCAAAGCTCCGAATGTGCACTGGCCTGAGGTTACGGTATGTTTTGACAGAAGCAGCGGGACATTGCTTTCAGCAGATGCCTTTGGCTCTTTTGCAGCACCAAGTGGCTATCTTTATGCTGATCAGGTAGATTATGAGAAAGACTGGCTTGCTGAAGCCAGACGTTATTATACCAACATTGTAGGCCGGCACGGAACGCCCACCTTAAAACTTTTGGAAAAGGCGGCCAAGCTGGACATCGCTCAAATATACCCTTTACATGGCTTGCTCTTCCGAACGAAGGAAAGCATAGCCTATATTGTTGATAAATATATTAAATGGGCCGGGTATGAAGCAGAAGATGTCGGTACAGTAATTGTATATGGTTCACTTTATAACAATAGCCAAAGAATGGCGGATACACTTGCCGCTTATTTGGCGGAAGAAGAAAGCGGTCAGATTCGTGTTTATGATGCCTCTAAAACGAATGTTTCGGAAATCATCGCTGACTTATTCCGCTTTAGCCATGCTGTATTCATCTGTAACAATTATAATACGGAACTATATCCGCCTATGGACGCCCTCTTGCGAGAACTTATGATGCTCAATTGGAATAACCATAGCTACGCCTTACTTGGCAACAAGTCCTGGGGAGGCCGGGCATTGAAGATTGCGGAAGAGATTCTTTCCAAAGCGAATAATTTAACAAAGCTGGGCCAGGACTTTATGATAACCAGTAGCATGAAAAAGGCCGACCGCAGCAGTTTACAAGCTTTGGCAAAAGAACTTGCCCTGTCCATGGAAGGAATTGGTCATACCGGTAAGCTTTAAGTATTTGAAACTGCTTAATACTTAATGAAGTTTAACTCTAAAAAATAAAGCCGCTGAAGTTTCCTGTCAGCGGCTCTCTTTAAATATATTTATTTTAACGGATTGGCAAAGAGGAGGCCCGGTCTAGTCTACCGTTTTTCCTGTAACGGTCAGAGTAATTTGACCGGTCGCAATATTTCCCCTCAACTCGGCAATTTCAGATTTTTGGTCAAAGACAATAACATAATTACCGGTCCCGTCATCTTGAGGCGTTGTGGGCAGGGCAGGGGAGTCGAGGACAAAATAATACATAACAATGGAACTTAGTTCGTAGATGTCATCATAAAGAGGATCTTGGAAATTACCCCGATTAAAGGAGGCGCCATCAATGATATAGGAATAGGAGTCAAGCTGGCCGTACTCATTAAAGTGGTAAGTACGTACCGCATCATATTGGTATACTTTCGTGGCATAGCTAAGATTCTCGGCTTTATAGCCCCCCTCCAGCAAACCTTCCACACCCATGACATCCCATTGGCTGGCCCCCCATTTAAGCCCGTAGTCATATACATTCATTGTATTTCTTAAGTCGGTTATCCGGGCTTCTTCTACTGTCCAGTCAATCGCTGAAACGGCAGCGACAGCAGCCTCCAGACCATCCGTTTTCACCTTGGCAAAGAAGCTTTCAATGTCTTCTGTGTAGGGGTGAATTTCAGCCTTAATGGCATCGAAATCATCGGGTAGGTTAGTCGCATTCTTTTGCTCAGTGATGCTGATTAGATAACGTGCCCGATTTGTGGCCTGATAGAATTTTCCGTAGACATTTTTAAAGCCTTGAGGAATTTCCTCAACTTCTACTCTCTCTATATTCCGTATAGCCTTCATTAGGGCATCGCGAGATTGGATATAGTCCTTATTCTCGGTAACAAAGATAGCGTCATTGAATACCTTGTCAAGATAAGAATCCATGGCTTTGCCAAAAGCATCGAAGGCTTTAACAAACTGCCCCCATTTCTCTTCGCCGTAAGCCAGATACTGGCGGTCAACTTCATTCAGACCTTTTTCATCAATAGTCAGTTCAAGATCTTTCGGATTATCAACCATGCTGGGTACCGCAAGACCGTTATTTTTATCACCAAAGCCTAAATATTGGCAAGAGCTGGCAAGGATGGCAAAGGCCAGTATCATGATTAGAATTAGGCTATAGCGTTTTTCTGATTTCATCATTTCAATCCTCCGATTTTGTCCTTTTAAAAGACAAACTAAATTTGGCACACCATACATTATAATATAGAACAGCAAAAAAGTAATATCAATTCACAGATTTCTTACGAAAAATATTTGCTGTTGTGTGTATTGATTTGTGCTTATTATTTGTAGCATCTTAGCCCTCTTGCTAATTAATTAATGCATTGGAATCATGTTACCATATGTGCTATGAAATAAGGATGGAAAAACACATGAGAGAAAAAAATCAATCCGGGCCAAGAGCCAAGAAAAAAGTAGCCGATTCGGTGCGGTGGGGGAATGTTTTCCTTCAGAACCGCCTCGTTCTGGCTCCTATGGCCGGCCCCGGAGGACATAGTTTCAGATGTTTATGTGAACATTTCGGGGCGGCGATGACGGTAACGGAATTGTGCAGTGCACGAGGTATTCTCTATGATACGAATTTTGTCCGCAACCACCGCTATTTGCGTATTGCCGGTTCCAAGAATAAGGCGAGCATCCAGCTGTTTGGTGCGGATCCTGCTGATATGAAAAAGGCCGTAAGGCGTCTTTTAGCTCATCCGGAATATGGCAAAACGCTTGTACTTGACATTAACATGGGTTGCCCTGTCAAAAAAGTTGTCCAGACAGGGGCCGGCTCTGCCTTGATGAAGACACCAGACCTTGCCGCGCGTATCGTAGAGGCGGCAAGTGAAGCCGCTTTTCCTTACGGCAAAGCTGTCACTGTTAAATTTCGCAGCGGTTGGGATAAGGATCATATAAATGCAGTCTCATTTGGTAAGAAGATGGAAGCAGCGGGCGCTAAGGCACTCAGTCTCCATGCAAGAACCCGTGAGCAAATGTATGGCGGAAGAGCAGACTGGACTATTATCGGTGAGCTTGCGGCCCAAACCTCCTTACCGGTTGCTGCAAATGGCGATATCAGAACTCTCGAAGATTGTTATACCCTGCTTCATACTTACGGTGCCGAACTTTGCATGATTGGCCGAGGGGCCTTAGGCAAACCCTGGATTTTTAAAAGTATCCTTAACGAAGAAAATAACGGCTCCCCTCTTGCACCAAGGCCGGAAGAGCGGGCGAAAATCATCCTGCACCATTTAAATGCCGTCCTTGAAACACAGGGCGAAGAAAAGGGAATTCGGGAATTTCGCACTTCTTTAGTGTACTATCTGAAGGGTATGCCTAAGGCGGCCTTCTACCGAAATAAAGCGATGAAAGCGGAAAACTATGAGGAATTAAAAGAGCTGATACAAGAATTCACTCAAGGAACTTAGCACTGTCACAAGTTGAGTGCTAAAACTTTACATTCAGTTCACATTTCAACAAATTTTAGTCACATTAACCCTCTATACTGTATTCAGATTGAAGATGCAAAAGCCGATGAGGCTAGAGCAAAACTATAAAACAGAAGAATCGTGGAGGTATAACAATGAGATTTGGATTAACACCTTTTGAATCAAGAACTTTAGATGCCTTTGAGGACTTCTTTGGCAACCAACGCAGTCGTATGGCGGATCAGACCTTAGTCAAATTAAAGGTTGACCTGGAAGATCGGGGGGAAGACTTTCTGTTAACAGCTGATTTACCGGGCTTTAGCAAAGATGAAATCCATGTTGAAGTGGATGAAGATATTTTAACGATAGAAGCTGAACGCAAGGAAGAGAGCCAAAGGGAAGAGAAAAACTATATTTGTAAGGAACGTCGCTCCCATAGTTTTGTCAGGAAATTTGATGTATCCGGTGTCAAGGTAAGCGATATTTCCGGTAAATTCGAAAACGGCGTGCTCGAACTGGAATTACCCAAAAAAGATGAGCATATCAAAACAAGTAAAAAGATTGAGTTGCAAGGTGGTGACAAGTAGCTTCCTTCAGGCAAAGACTATTCTTTAACGAAAGTGTACAAGGCCTATAATATACTCAAAATTTTCTTGAGTCTTATACATAAACACAAAAAACCTCAGTAATGAGGTTTTTTGTATTTTAAGGAATTTGCATAATTTAAATAAAATAAAAATACAAATTTCTTCGCCTTTACACAAAGGGAAAAAGGATAGTATAATAAAGCGTGCGTGTCCATTCTGTAAGGATTTTAAGATTATAGTAAATTTTTGCAGTGGAAATAAAGATGAAGTGTAAGGGGGATGCTAAATGAAAGTATATTCCACAGATAAGATTCGCAACATAACCTTGTTAGGCCATTCGGGTGCAGGAAAGACATCACTGGTAGAAGCTATGCTCTATAACAGCAAGGCGATTGACCGTATGGGTAGGGTCGGTGATGGAAATACCGTATCGGACTTTACGGAAGAAGAAATTAGTCGCGGCAGCTCCATTAATACAAGCTATGCTGCCTGTGAATGGAAAAACTGTAAATTTAATTTAATTGACACACCCGGTGACTTTGATTTTTCCGGTGAGCAGCGTTTAGCCATGCGTGTTGGTGATATCAGTCTTATTGTCTGCACGGCAAGAGACGGTTCTGTTGCCGTTGGTGCAGAGAAAGCAATCCGCATGTCGGAAAAACAAGGCATGCCCCTAGCCCTCTACATTAATCGCGTCGATGAACCCAACGCCAGTTTTGAAAGAACGGTCAAAGTCTATCAAGAGGCCTATGGTACAAAGGTTGTTCCTCTTTCAATCCCTATCATGGAAGGAGAAACCATGATCGGATACATTGACGTACTTGCCCAAAAAGCCTATAAAATCGGAGAACGTGATGCTAAATCAGAGATTACATTGCCTCAAGATTTAGAAGAACCCAGTGCCCGTTACTATAATGAATTGATGGAACGCATTGCGGAAACTGACGAAGAACTGATGATGAAATTCTTTGATGAAGAGGAATTTACTGCAGGCGAAATTGAAAAGGGCCTGGAGGAAGCCATTGTTACAGGTTCACTCATCCCGGTATTCGGCGGTTCCGTCGTTTCTAACCTGGGTGTTACTTTCTTTATGGATACCATTGAACGCTTCTTCCCAAAACCGACCAATACTCCGCCGCTAAAGGCCTATAAAGCAGATGGGACAGAATTTGATTTAGCCTGTGATGAAACAGGCCCCTTAGGCATTTTTGTCTTTAAAACAATTGTGGACCCCTTTGTCGGTCGCATTAGCCTCATCAAAGTTCAATCCGGTGTTTTTACCGATGACCATAATGTTTATAACCTGGAAAATGGGGGAGAAGAGCGTATTCACAGCTTGAATGTCATGCGCGGTAAAAAGCAATTTGAAGTTGATAAGCTGGTGGCCGGTGATATTGGGGCAATCACGAAATTAAGCCATACCTTGACAAACCAAACCTTAAGTTCAAAAGAAGAACCGCTACGTATAAAGAAAGTTGAAATGCCGGCTCCTTGTCTGACCATGGCCATTACTTCAGAAAAATCGGGAGAAGAAGATAAGGTCATGCAGGGCATGAACCGTCTTTCCGATGAAGATATTTCTTTTGAAATCTATAATAATGCGGAGACAGGGCAAATGCTTATTGCCGGCCAAGGTGAAATTCAACTACTTACACTTTGCACTAAATTAAAGAATAAATTCGGTACAGGAGCAGTCTTATCAGAAATGCGAGTGCCTTACCGTGAAACTATCCGTAAAAAAGTCCGTGTCCAAGGAAGGCATAAGAAACAATCCGGTGGTTCCGGTCAATACGGTGATGTCTGGATTCGTTTTGAACCCGGTATGGAAGATGATTTGGTTTTTGAAACAGAAGTTGTTGGTGGTGCTGTCCCCAGGAACTACTTCCCGGCCGTAGAAAAGGGCTTGCGAGAAGCCATCAAAGAAGGACCTTTAGCAGGCTATCCCGTAGTTCGATTAAAGGCTATATTAGATGATGGCTCATACCATGATGTTGACTCTAATGAGATTTCCTTCGTTCAAGCAGCAAGGCTGGCTTACCGTGCCGGTATGCCGCAAGCTGATCCGGTTATTTTAGAGCCGATTTCTGCTTTACAAGTACACATTCCGGATGACTATCTAGGTGATATCATGGGTGATATCAGCAAACGCCGCGGACGTATTTTAGGCATGGGGGCCGACCCTGAAGAATCCGGTTACCAAATAGTACAGGCAGAAGCACCGGCTTCCGAATTAACCAAATACGCTACGGACTTGCGTTCCATGACACAAGGTCGGGGCTACTTTACCCTTGAATTTGCTCGTTATGAAACAGCCCCGGGCGATGTATCGCAAAAAGTAATTGCAGCTTCGCAAGCTAATGCAGATGCATAAGCCGGATTTACCATTGTATGATAGAATGGCTACAGAGCTACTGTAGCCATTTTATTTTTTAGGAGGGAAGTTTTTTCATGTTAGATTCTGAGCCTGGGGGGCAGAGCCTTATAGTATTGGCAGCGTATCCGGGAATATTAATCTGTTTTGTCTTAGTTTTATTTTTTGCCTTGTTATATGTCTTTGCTAGAGCCTATGAGGCAGCTGTACTCGTATTAGATCAAGAAAAGTTAGAAGATTTGAAAGATGCACAAGAGCCTAAAATGGAGGCGCTCTTTCTCTTGCGAAGTGATAGACGAGGCTTTTTATATCGTATAGGCTGTATTCGCTTATTTGCTCTAATTTTTTTGAGCACATGTTTTTCCTCAGGGGTTCAGCAAATCCTATCCTTGCTCTTTTCCGGCCCTTTCAGTACAGCCGCAATCGTTATTGCTATCCTATCCCTACTTTTTTTACTTTTTATCATTATATCTGTCATGGAAGAGGTACCGGAACTTCTTGCTCAAGAGAGGGGGGTTGATTTTGCTTTGAAGTATTATTTCCTATTTAAAATCTTGGATAAAATTCTTCAACCAATTGCTCAAACAGCAAAGAAAGTAAGTAACGGTATTTTGGCAAAAAGGAATATTGACCCTAAAGAGCAGAGTATTGTTTTATCCGAGCAGGAATTAAAAGATATTATCGAGCAAAGTTCAGAAGAAGAAGATAGTGAGTACGGGCAAATACTTCTGGAGAATGTTTTTGATTTTGACGAAAAAACAGTTTCCGACAGTATGACCCACCGTATGGATGTTGTCGCTATTGAGAAAAATGCCGCTTTCGAGGAGGTCGTTGAACTATTTGAAAAAGAGGGTTATAGTCGGATTCCGGTTTATGAGGATGATATAGACCATATCATCGGTATCGTCCATTCACGTGATGTCCTTCTTGCGGGGATTAATCAGGAAGATGAACATTTTACCCTGCAAGATGTTTTACGGGAAACCTCCTATACTCCGGAAACACAGCCGCTGAGTTCGCTTTTCGTACAAATGCAAGAAGATAATTTACATATGGCTATCGTTATTGATGAATATGGCGGTACGGCGGGTATTATTACGATGGAAGATGTATTAGAAGAATTAGTTGGCCAAATTGATGATGAATATGATGAAGAAGAAATCGACTTTTTGCCTTTAGGAGATGGTATGTGGCAGGTCAGTTCCTGGCTTGCCCTGGAAGACCTTGAAGAATATCTTGATGTAGAATTTCCCGGTGACGAATTTGATACGGTAGCCGGCCTTGTCCTAAGCTTACTCGACCGCATTCCGGAAGAGAGTGAGACACCGGAAGTCCGCTATAAGGATTATATTTTTAAAGTAGAGGAAATGGATGACCGGAGAATAGAGAAACTGACACTCCGCTATGAGCCGTTAGAAGTAGCCGGTGAAGATTCTCCCATGCCTTTAGATTTGTAATTGCCGACGCATAACTTATGAGTCAAGAGCTTTACCTAGGCGGTAGTATGCAAAAGCTTGAAAATAGATGCCGGATGCCTTCTATAAAAAGCAAGTCGAAGGCATGCCTTTTACGTGGTATAATAAAGAGGTCAGTTTTTTAAAATTTTGATGCTGGCAACTTCCAGCGGATGAAAAGGTGAATTTATGAGCAAAAACAGCAACGAGAATTGGAAAGTTAAAGAACAAAGAGAAGAGCGTAAGGAACGCTTGAGAAAACTCAAAACCGAGGATGGTCAAAAGAAAAAAATGGGTAAATCATTTTCTTGGAAGTCCTTCCTTACTTTGGTTATCGCCCTGGCAATAATTGTCGGGCTTGCCGCCGTGGCTATGATTAATAAGGGTTTCAGAGAGCGTTTTACAACAGTCGCCATTGTTAATGACAAGTATGAGGTAAAAGCTCTTGAAGCAAACTATATTCTGGGGAATACATTCTATAATATGACTCAATTGCCGGCTTTTAACCCCGGTGCAAGTTCGATTTTAACTTCGCCTGTCACAACGGATGACGGCTTTATGCCAATTAGGGATAATTTACTTACTATATTCGAAAATCAAATCAAGACGAACTATGGTTTGTATGCCAGAGCGCTCGAGTCCGACACAAAATTAGCAGAAGAAGATGAGCAATTTTTAGAGGCCTTCCGTATGCAAATGGAATACTCCGCTATGCAGCAAGGTATGACAGCCAATGATTTAATGCAACAATTCTTCGGCCCCGGGGCTACTTTCCGCTCCTTGCGTCCGATTATGGAACGCCAGCTTTTGGCTGCAAGATACCAAGATGATTTAATAGAAAACTATGAGTTTTCTGAAGAGGAAATCCAAGCCGAATATGAAGAAAGTCCCCATTTATATGATGCCGTTAGCTTTCATATCTTCTCCATCAATAACGCTACTCCGGATAGGAGGGAAGACCCTGCTGAAACGGATGCAGATGATACAGATGATGTTGCAGATGAAGAACCCGCAGACGATAATACTCCTGTAGAAGAAGATGCCGATAAGGCAGATGAAGATGGGGAAGAAGAAACTGTTCCGGCAGAGGAAACAGAGGAAGAGAAAAATGCTCGTCTGGAAGCGGAGGCACTGGCAAAAGCGGAAAGAATGGCTGCATCTGTTACATCTGAGGAGGATTTTTTCAAAGAAGTCCTGGCCTATTGCACACCGGAGCAGGAAGAAATATTCCGTTCTGATGAAAAGGCTACCTTAGTCAAAAACGGTAAATATGAAGAGCTGCCTGCTGATTTGGCGGAATGGTTATTTGACGAAAGTCGTGAAGAAGGCGATACCACTGTAATTACGATGAATGGCAGTCATTCCGTTGTCTACTTTGTCGAACGCCGGCTTAATGAAACACAAGCTTTCAGCTCTCGTCATATCTTGGTAAAACTTGAAGAAAATGCTGAAAAAGACGCTGAAACGCTGAAAAAAGAAGCTGAGGAAAAGGCTAACAAGATCTTGGACGAATATAAGGCCGGAGAAAAGAGTGAAGAAGCCTTTGCCCTCCTTGCTGAAAAATATAGCGAAGATCCCGGCAGCAATGTGAATGGTGGCCTTTATGAAGATGTCGAACCGGGCCGTTTTGTGAAAGAGTATGAAACATGGTGCCTGGATCCTGTTCGTAAAGAAGGTGATGTAACGGTAGTATTTGTAGAGTCAACAAACTATCAGGGTTATCACATCATATATTTCAAAAGCTTGGGTGAGCCCGCATGGATTAAGGGCATTGAAAGCTTGTTAGCGGCAGAAAAAATACAGGCGCAACTTGAAGAAATACGTGATAGCGCCAGTTATGAAGCCGTGGAAGAGGCTATGAAACTGGTTATTCCTGCAGATCAAAAGGTCCTCGAATCTGTGAGAGAAAGCATTGCAGCAAGGCCTTCCGAAGCTGAAGAGTTGACAGGAGAGGACGAAGAAGCAGAAACACCAACAGGAGAGTAAAGCCAAGCTTAAAGAGTGAAAAAACAGATTATTAACAGCGCATCAGATAAAGCTGGTGCGCTATTTTATATCCTTTTATTGTAAAAGAAACTGCTGCAAAGAAAAGTGATAAAGCCTCTGTTTATGGGGCTTAAGCCTTTCAAGCCCGCTCCTTGTTAGCAGAAAATTATAAAAAATGCAAGCAAAATTATTGACATACAAAAAACAATCAAGTATAATACTGTACTGTGTCGCTATGTCTGCAAGTGCGTATTTCAAGTTTGTGAAATACACAAAAATGCCGGATTTATATAGCGCAATCATAGCACATTCCACAGCGCCGTCAAGTCTTTGATGGTAAAAGCGCCGCTAAAGTGCGGTAAAGTTGAGAGGTGATCATTGATGGTGAAACCCGTTCAGTATGGACGTGCCACACGGATGTCATATTCCAAGATAGAAGAAGTTATTGATATTCCCGATTTAGTAGCAGTACAAAAAGATAGTTACAAGTGGTTCTGGGATAAAGGTGTTCAAGAAGTTTTAGATGAAATTTCCCCGATTACAGATTATTCCGGAGATGTTGAACTATCTTTTATTGAGGCTGAATTTGACCCTACGAGTCCTAATAAACCCGCACATGAGTGTAAAGAGAGTGATGAAAACTTTGCTGCTCCTCTGCGTGTTAAAGTTCGCCTGCATAACAAGGTTACTAATCATGTAAAGGAACAAACAATTTTTATTGGTGATTTCCCAATCATGACTGATACGGGAACCTTTATTATTAACGGTGCCGAAAGAGTTGTCATCAGTCAAATTGTCCGTTCGCCGGGTGCCTATTATGATTCCCATAAAGATAAGAACAATATCGCTCTTTATACCGGTCAATTAATTCCTAATCGCGGGGCCTGGCTTGAATATGAAACCGATGCCAATGGTATCGTTTGGATTCGTATAGACCGTACAAGGAAGTTTCATATTACCATCTTGCTTCGCGCCTTAGGCTTCTCTTCGGATGCTGATATTGCTGAACTTTTCGGTAGTGAAGAAGCCATCATGAAAACGGCTGAAAAGGATTCCTGTAATAACCAGGAAGACGGTTCCCGCGAACTATTCCGCAAGCTTCGTCCGGGCGAAGTTTATACGAGCGAGGGGGCTAAAAGCTATTTAGAAAACATGCTTTTTGATGCAAGGCGCTACGATCTTGCCCATGTTGGTATTTACAAACTGAATAAAAAACTCTCTTTGATTAGTCGCTTGCCGGGCCATATCTGTGCGGAAACTCTTGTTGACGCCGAGGGCGAGGTTCTCTGCCGCGAAGGTGAAATTATTACACGTAAGCTGGCAAAAGATATTCAGTATGCCGGAATAAATGAAGTTTATATCTATCCGGTTAGCATGATTGGCCATCAACGCATTCAAAATGAAAAAATGATAAAAGTTAGCGGTAATAATCGGGTTGATTTGATGGAATACCTGGGACGCTTTATTGATGAGGCCAGCCTCGAAAAACTTGATCAAGAAGCCCTGGATATTAGAGAATTGGTCTATAAACCCGTTCTTGATGAGATTATTGAACGCTACGAAAGCAAAGACAATGAGAAGGAATTACAAGTTCTTCTCCGTGAAGCAAAATACCAGCTGATGCCATACCATTTGACCCTGGATGACATCATTGCTTCCATCTCCTATTTTATTGGTTTGAAATACAATATAGGAAGCACTGATGACATTGACCATCTGGGAAATCGTAGGATTCGTTCTGTAGGTGAACTTTTACAAAATCAAGTGCGTATCGGTTTTTCTCGTATGGAGCGTAATATCCGTGAGCGTATGCAGGCGATGCAGGACTTAGATAGTGCTACACCGCAGCAGATTATTAACTCCAGACCGGCAAGTGCCGTCATTAAACAGTTTTTCGGCTCATCCCAGCTGTCTCAATTCTTGGACCAGCCTAATCCGCTTGCCGAGATTACCCATAAGCGTCGTCTAACTGCCTTAGGGCCGGGCGGGCTTTCGCGTGAAAGAACAAACTTCGAAGTCCGCGACGTCCACAGTTCACAATATGGCCGGATGTGTCCCATTGAAACGCCGGAGGGGCCGAATATCGGTCTCATTAACTCTCTGGCTATCTATGCACGAATTAATGAGTATGGCTTTATCGAAACTCCTTATAGGGTATATGACAAGGAAAAGGGTATTGTGACAAAGGAAGTCCGTTACATGACCGCCGATGAAGAAGACCTCTACAATATTGCTCAGGTTAATGAGCCGCTTGATGAACAAGGCCACTTTGTTAATAAGCGGGTTGTTTGCCGCTGGAAGGACGAATTCCATGAACTTGATCCTCAAGATGTTGACTATATGGACGTTTCGCCAAAACAGCTCGTTTCCGTTGCAACTTCGCTCATTCCCTTCTTAGGTAATGATGACGCTAACCGTGCTCTCATGGGTGCCAACATGCAACGTCAGGCGGTTCCGCTTATCAAGAGTGAATCACCGATTGTTGGAACCGGCATGGAGTATAGGGCGGCCAAGGATTCAGGTGTTTGCGTTGTTTCTGAAACAGATGGTGTGGTTAGCCATGTGGCAGCCGATGAAATTACGGTAACTCAAGCTGACGGAGAAGAAAAAAAATACCGCCTGAAGAAATATAAACGCTCCAACCAAGGTACTTGTGACAACCAAAGACCGCTTGTAGAAATTGGAGAAGAAGTCCGACGTGGAGATATCCTTGCTGATGGACCGGCCACAGATAACGGAGAACTGGCTCTGGGGAAGAATGTGCTGATCGGATTTATGACCTGGGAAGGATTTAATTTTGAAGATGCTGTCCTAATTTCAGAAAGACTGGTTCATGATGATGTGTACACCTCCATCCATATTAGTGAATATGAATGTGAAGCACGAGATACAAAACTTGGTCCGGAAGAGATTACCCGGGAGATTTCCAATGTTAGCGATGATGCCCTGGCGAATTTGGACGAAGAAGGTATTGTCCGTATCGGTGCAGAAGTTCGCGCCGGCGACATCTTAGTTGGTAAGATTTCTCCCAAGGGAGAAACAGAGTTGACCCCGGAAGAACGTCTCTACCGTGCTATCTTCGGTAAGAATATCCGCGAAGTCCGTGACACGTCAACCAAGGTGCCCCACGGTGAATCCGGTATCGTTGTTGATGTCCACGTTTTTACACGCGAAAATAATGACGAATTGAAACACGGTGTCAATAAAATGGTACGTGTTTATGTTGCACAAAAACGGAAAATTTCAGTAGGGGACAAGATGGCAGGTCGCCATGGAAACAAGGGGGTTATTTCAAAGATTCTGCCTGTAGAAGATATGCCTTTCTTACCTGACGGGACACCGCTTGATATCGTACTTAACCCGCTGGGTGTTCCTTCACGGATGAATATCGGACAACTCTTGGAGCTACATATGGGCCTTGCGGCAAATAAGTTAGGCTGGAAAGTGGCTACACCGGTCTTCGACGGAGCTACAGAGAAAGATGTCAGTGAAGCCTTTGAAAAAGCCGGTATAGCCAAAGATGGAAAAACAATCTTATACGATGGTCGAACCGGGGAGCCTTTTGAAAATCGGGTAACCGTTGGATATATGTATTATCTTAAACTGATTCACCTGGTTGATGATAAGATTCATGCCCGTTCCATCGGTCCTTACTCTCTGGTTACCCAGCAGCCGCTTGGTGGTAAAGCACAATTTGGCGGTCAGCGTTTCGGGGAGATGGAAGTTTGGGCCCTGGAAGCCTATGGAGCGGCCCATACCCTGCAAGAAATTCTCACGGTAAAATCGGACGACATTCCCGGGCGGACAAAGACCTACGAGTCAATCGTTAAGGGTGATAATATTCCCGAGCCCGGAATTCCCGAAGCCTTTAAGGTGCTGGTAAAAGAAATGCAGAGTTTAGCCCTTGACGTTAGTGTCTACACGGAAGACGAAAGAAAAATGGACCTTCCCGAAGATGATGACGATGATACAGATGCCGACCAAATCCGCGAATACTTTGGCCGTGCTGCTGTGGTAAACCTTGCGGAGACGGGTTTTTCTGAGGGTGAATTGAACGAAGAAGGTGGCGTAGATGAAGACATCTTTGAAGAAGATTGCGAAGATGTAGAAGAGTAGGGAGTGAGAATTAAAGTATGTCAGAAATTAAAAACTTTGAAAGTATTGGCATTGGTCTAGCATCCCCGGAAGCTATTCTTGAGTGGTCACATGGTGAAGTTACTAAGCCTGAAACAATCAACTACCGAACCTTAAAGCCGGAACGTGACGGATTATTCTGTGAAAAAATATTCGGACCGTCAAAAGACTGGGAATGCCATTGTGGTAAATATAAAAAAATTCGCTACAGGGGGATTGTCTGTGACCGCTGTGGTGTTGAAGTAACGCGAGCTAAAGTTCGCCGCGAACGCATGGGTCACATTAATTTGGCGGCCCCTTGTACGCACATCTGGTACTTTAAAGGAACGCCGTCACGCTTGGGGCTTGTTTTAGACATGAAACCACGTGACCTGGAAAAAGTTCTTTATTTTGCGGCTTATATCGTTATTGATCCGGGCGACTCCGATTTTGCCAAAATGGAGTTAATCACAGAGGGTCAATACCGGGAAGCGGAAACCAAATTCGGGAGAAATTCCTTTGATGCACGGATGGGTGCGGAAGCCATTAAGATTCTCTTAAAAGAACTCGATATTCCTAAAATGGCTGCAGAATTGCGTGAAGAAATGCGTAATTCCAAAGGACAAAAGAAAATTCGTTTAATTCGTCGTTTGGAGGTTATTGAAGGCTTTTTGAGCTCAGGCAATAAACCGGAATGGATGATTCTGGATGTTCTTCCTGTCTTACCTCCCGAACTCAGACCGATGGTACAACTTGATGGTGGTCGTTTTGCTACATCCGACTTAAACGATCTCTACCGTCGGGTAATCAATAGAAATAACCGCTTGTTTAAGTTGATGAACCTTGGTGCACCGGATATTATCGTGCGTAACGAAAAGCGGATGCTGCAAGAATCGGTTGATGCCCTTATCGACAATGGTCGTCGTGGTCGTGCTGTTACCGGGGCGGGAAATCGTAAACTGAAGTCTTTGTCAGACCTGTTAAAGGGAAAACAAGGCCGTTTCCGCCAGAACTTACTGGGCAAGCGGGTTGACTACTCAGGCCGTTCCGTTATTGTTGTTGGTCCGGAACTTAAGATGCACCAATGTGGTCTGCCTCAAGAGATGGCTCTTGAATTATTCAAACCCTTTGTTATGCATGAAGTTGAGAAGCGTGAACTTGCCCATAACATGAAAAGCGCCAAACGCTTAATTGAACGTGCCGATGATGTTGTTTGGGAAGTCCTCGAAGATGTTATTCAGGACCATCCGGTCTTACTTAACCGTGCTCCGACGCTCCACCGTCTTGGTATTCAAGCCTTTGAACCGGTTCTGGTTGAAGGGCGGGCGATTAAATTGCATCCGCTAGCTTGTAATGCCTTTAATGCCGACTTTGACGGTGACCAGATGGCCGTTCATGTACCGCTTTCAGCCGAGGCGCAAGCCGAAGCGCGGTATTTGATGCTTGCCTCAAATAACCTTTTAAAACCACAAGACGGGTCGCCGGTTACCGTTCCGACTCAGGATATGGTTTTAGGGATTTATTACTTGACCATTGATAAGGAAGACTCAATCGGTGAGGGAAAAGCCTTTATCAGCTTGGATGAAGCCGTTATGGCTTATGACAGAGGGGATATTGAGCTTCACTCAAAGATTAAAATTCGCTTGCATGGACAAAGGGACGGGAAGGAAATTTCGCAAGTTGTAACCAGTACCTTTGGTCGCTTCATCTTCAACTCAGTTATTCCGCAAGATTTAGGCTATGTCGATCGCAGCATTCCGGGTAATGAGCTGATTTTGGAATGCGACTATCTTTGTGGTAAAAAACAATTGAGTAATATTATTGGCCGTGCCATCGATAAGCATGGCCTCTCCCGAGCAGCGGAGATGCTTGATCGCCTCAAAGAACTGGGCTTCCACTATTCGACCGTCGGTGGTATTTCCATCGGTGTCTTTGACATGGTTGTGCCAAATGTAAAAGAAAAGCTAATTGAAGAAGCGGAAGAGAAAGTTGAGAAAATAACCCGACAATTTGAGCGGGGTATCCTTAACGATGAGGGTCGCTCCAGGGCTGTTATTGAAGTATGGAAAAACACAACGGATGCTATCACGGAAGAACTAAAAGACAATTTAGGAAAGTTCAACCCTGTTTATATGATGTCCCAATCCGGTGCAAGAGGAAATATCAACCAAATCAAACAGCTTGCCGGTATGCGGGGGAACATGGTCGATACTTCAGGTAAAACGCTGGAAATCCCCATTAAGTCAAATCTTCGTGAGGGAATGGAAGTGCATGAATTCTTTATTTCTTCACACGGGGCACGGAAATCACTTTCCGATACCGCCCTTAAGACAGCGGACTCAGGTTACTTGACTCGGCGTCTGGTAGACGTCGCCCAAGATGTCATTGTCCGTGAAGAAGATTGTGGAACTTCAGACTATCTCGATGTTGGTCCGGTTGAAGTGGGTGTCGGTGCTAATAAAAAAGTAATCGAAAAGCTCTCCGATCGAATTTCCGGCCGTTATGCTGCCCGTGATATTCTCCATCCCGAAACAGGAGAGGTTTTGGTTTCTGCGAATACCATGATATCTTCAATTAAGGCACAGTTAATTGAAAGTCTAGGCTTTAAGAAAGTATCCATACGTTCCAACTTAACTTGTGAATGCAAGCAAGGTGTGTGCGCTCATTGTTACGGGAAAAATCTGGCTACCGGAGGCCGTACTGTTGTCGGTGAGGCGGTAGGTATTATGTCTGCCCAGTCAATTGGTGAACCCGGTACCCAGCTTACCTTGCGGACCTTCCATACCGGCGGTGTTGCTTCCAGTGATGATATTACCCAGGGTTTACCACGTGTTGAAGAATTATTTGAAGCGCGGAAGCCGAAGGGTCAGGCGATTATTGCGGAAATCAACGGTGTGGTAAAAGTCCAGGAAGATGAAAGCAGAAAACGCCTCGTGACCATCACATCGGAAGATGCGGAAATACAAAAGGTCAGCTTACCTATCAGCACAACCTTGCTTGTTGATAGCGGAGATTTTGTTGAAGCCGGTGATCTGCTCACTGACGGTTCTGTCAATCCCCATGAGATTATGGCGATAAAAGGGGCCAGCGGAGTAGCTACTTATATCATAAATGAGATTTTAAAGGTCTATAAAAATAATGGTGTTGATATTAATGACAAGCACATTGAAATCATTGTACGCCAGATGCTGCGTATGGTTAAAATAGAGGATCCCGGTGATACGGAATTCTTGACCGGTACCACCGTTGACCGCTTTGTCTTTAAAGAGGCAAATCGTAAGGCTGAAGCGGAGGGCAAGGAACCTGCTCTTGGTGAACGTATTCTGCTTGGTATTACAAAAGCGGCCTTGGCAACGGAATCTTTCCTCTCGGCTGCTTCCTTCCAAGAGCAGACCAGAGTTTTGACCGATGCCGCTCTTAAAGGAAAAGTGGACTATCTCAAGGGTCTAAAAGAAAATGTTATCATCGGTAAGTTAATTCCTGCAGGAACCGGTATGAATCAGTATAGAAATATTACTGCCGTACCTGTCGTCCCGGAGAATAAAGAGCTGATTGAAGCAAGGGCGACCGTGTAGTTGTTTTTATTCAAAATATACATGTTAGCTATCGGGCGCTATCTTACAAAGGAAAGAAAGGCACTGGAAACGGTGCCTTTTTTTGATGTAGCATTTAAGGCCCGGCTTATCTAGATAGGTGTGTCCCGGCCGGAGTAGTCCTCCAGAGCAAACAATTCATCAAGAGATAATTTTGAAAGTTGGGCCAGTTTAATCAGTTTTTCATAACGGGGTGTACGTTCGCCCCTTTCATACATGCTAATCGACTCCCGGCTTACACCGAGCAGGTCGGCAAGTTGTTGCTGGGTTAAATTATTTTCCTTGCGAAATTTACGAATGCGCTCTCCTAAATGGCTCATGGTATCACCTTCCATATCAAACAAAACAAACTAAACAAAAAGGTAACAAAAAGCTACTGTGCCTAATTGTAACATGAACATCCTTTAACAAACTTGCAATTTAGCCTAAAATGTAACTTAAAGTTACATTTTATATTTATGGAGAGGAAGGACATGGAACGAGTCTGGCTACGAAAATTAAGAAATAACAGAGGGCTTACACAAGATGAAGTTGCAGAAAACTGCCGTATCAGTCGAGCTTACTATACACAGATTGAGGCGGGGAATCGTAGACCCTCACCGGAGGTGGCCATGTGTATAGGGAAGTTTTTAGACTTTCCTTGGACAAATTTTTTTGAAGAGGACGAATATCAGATTTGACGGTATAATGTCATGTATGTGTACAGACAAGACAGATGAAAAGAAGAATAGAAGAAATACCAGGCATGCCGGGAGTAAAGAGGAGGATAGGCCCAGTCTTATCATTCGTATTGCCTACAAATTAGCCTATGTTCTTTTATGGCTATTGCTGAAGCTTCTTTTTCGTTTTTCCTATAAAGATAAGAGTAATTTCCCGAGATTGAAGGGGCCGGTTATTCTTGTTTCCAATCATCAGAGCTTCCTTGATCCCTTGTTTGCTTTGGTTGCCGGCAGAGGACGCTTCATGCGTTTTGTCACGGGCTACTTTCTCATGTATATGTCCTCCCTAAAGGGCTTGCTAAGGGCAATTAAGGCTATTCCCATCCAGCAATTTTCCGCAGATCCCCGGGCTGTCCGTAGTATTTTAAGTGCGCTGAAGCGGGAGGATACAGTGGTCATTTATCCGGAAGGCCAGCGTAGTATTAACGGGACCAGCTTGCCCTTTCGCAATAATATTGTCCGTTTGGCAGAAAAATCAGGGGCTAGCCTTGTCGGTATGCGCTTGCAAGGGGCTTACCTGGCTTGGCCTCGTTGGCGGAAAGGAATCTTTCGCCCCGGAAAAGTACAGGCTGAGCTTGATGTCATCTGTACAAGGGAGGATATTAGAAAACTCGGAAGAGATGAGTGTGAAAAGCGTCTTTCTTCCTTTCTGACTCAAAGTGACCATGACTTTGTCCGGGCAAAAAAACACTATTACTTTAGCAGAAATAAAGTCTTAGGCCTGGACCGGCTACTTCATCGCTGTCCCCTGTGTGGTCAGGCGGAAAGTCTGCGCAGCACCTATAATCGTCTCAATTGTATACGATGCTTGGCCAGCTATCTTTTCTCTTCAGATCTCAGTTTTGTGCTTGACCGGTCTCAAATTTTGGAAGCTGCTTACCGGCAAGCTCCCATGCCTGATTTTTCCGATATTGCCGACTGGCACATCTGGCAGCTAAAAAAAGAAGCTCCCTATCTTAGTGATTTACCTACGGGTTTTCCGGAGGTTGAAGCAGGTTGCCAAATCTTCGATGCCAATACAGGTGAATGTAAGGAAGAGCGAACCGGTACACTTTTCAATGAGCAAGGGAACTTTTACTTCCGGGGAGAAGATGGAGAAACGCTTAGACTACCCTTATTGCAAGGCGGACTGCTGATGTTTGACCATGGCAAATTCTTCCAAGTTACCCTACAAGAAGAAATTATCAGAATTTCTCCTCGAAATCCTTATTTTATTTCTCGATTAGCTGACTTGCATTTGGCCCAAGTCATTGATTGACCGGTCTAATACAGGTAGAATAGATTCAAGTAGGGAGGTGAGTCCAATGGATGTGTCCGCTATTAATCTTGCCACTATAAAAGAAGAGGCAGCAGAGGCTGCAAGAGAATTAGTACGGGAAGCAGTATACAGCAGACCGGGAGATTTCTTTATATTAGGTTGTAGTACCAGTGAAGTTCACGGCCAGACAATAGGAAAAGCATCCAACAAGGAAATTGGTCAGATGATTGTTGAAGCTGTCCAGGCAGTGTGCGAAGAGCATGGTTTTCACCTGGCAGTTCAAGGCTGTGAGCACATTAACCGCGCCTTAATTGTAGAGCGAGCTGCGGCAGAAGCTCATCATCTCCTTGAGGTTAATGTAGTACCGCAATTTGATGCAGGCGGGGCGGCGTCTGTTGCTGCCTATGCTATGTATGAGGACCCGGTATGTGTTGAATACATTAAGGGAAGCCTGGGGCTTGATATCGGAGATACGGAAATAGGTATGCATATTCGTCACGTGCAAAGGCCGGTCAGAACGACTGGGCAATTCGTCGGAAAAGCCAGAGTAACAGGACTTATGTACCGTCCCAAGTTAATTGGCGGAGACCGGGCAAAACATTTCTAAGTTCGGAAAGACCGATAGACCGGTAAAAGCAGAAGCTTTTATAACGTAATATACTGGTAATAATTTGCATTTTAACGTATAATGTTAGGTGGTGAAAGGGGGGGATGGTAAATTGGGTCTACTAATCGTAAGTAACAATCCCATAGTTAGGGAAAAGTTGGCCGGTGTGGTAACGGTTGAGTATTACGATGTGGATTTTCTTGGGATTTTAGAAGTTATACGCGATTATGTGCATGAAGGAGCCATTCTCTTGACCCATCCCTTATCCGGTAGTGTAAAACCCAATGAGACACCCTATAAGTCAGTTATGTTGCAAAAAAAGGCAATTAAGGGAACTGACTACGAGTCCATTAATCTAATAGAAAACGCCATTATTAAGGCCCGGGATTTTATCAAAACAAGACGGAACTATGTCGAGATGATGAGTGAAAAGGTAAAAGAAGATTGTCAAATTATTGATTATACGCTCATCTTAAGTGCCATGCCGTCAGCGGGTATCCAAACCCTCTCACTATAATTTAGGTTATGGAACAAGTTTGTCAAATATGAAATAAGCAAGCTTGTTTTATGCAAATAAACAAAAAGAAGAAAGGAAACAATTAAGGTGAAGCTTCAACTCGGTTACATTGATATTAATGACATTCAGTTTGACGAAAATCCCCGTATTGAAAACGGCGTTCTTTACGTCAATCCTGATGCATTAGTCGAATTAGTTCTCCAGGATGAACTGATCAAAGATGCCCGATTCGAAATTGCTAAACCCGGTGAAAGCGTTCGCATCACACCTGTAAAAGACGTCATTCAACCCCGCGTTAAAGTGGAAGGTGAAGGCGGTATTTTCCCCGGTGTCATTGCGAAAGAGACAACAGTTGGTTCCGGTGTTACCCATGTCCTTCGTGGCATGGCCGTTGTAACAGCCGGTAAGATTGTTGGGTTCCAAGAAGGAATCATTGATATGACTGGCGAAGGAGCCAAGTATACTCCATTCTCACAGCTTAACAACCTGGTCTTAGTTGTTGAACCTGTCGAAAACTTCAGACCTCACGAATACGAGCATGCTGCCCGCATGGCAGGGCTCAAGGTTGCGGTTGCGATAGGCGAATTGGCACGTCAGCTTACTCCTGATGAGACAAAAGATTTTGAAACGGTAAATATTAGGGAGAGCTTTGAGCAGTATCCTGATTTGCCGCGTGTAGGCTATGTTCAAATGTTACAAAGTCAAGGACTTTTACATGATACTTATGTTTATGGTGTAGATGCCAAACGTATCGTGCCTACCATTATCAGTCCAACAGAAACGATGGATGGTGCCATTATCTCCGGAAACTGCGTTTCCGCCTGTGATAAAAACACTACCTACCATCACCAAAATAACCCTGTCGTGGAGGACCTCTATGAGGCACATGGCAAAACAATCAACTTTGTCGGTCAAATTATCACCAACGAGAACGTATATCTTGCAGATAAGATCCGCAGCTCAGACTGGACGGCAAAACTTGCTGAATACCTCTCGCTAGACGGTGTCATTATTTCTCAGGAAGGTTTCGGTAACCCCGACACAGACCTGATTATGAACTGCACAAAGATTGAAGATAAGGGTATCAAGACTGTTATCATCACGGATGAATACGCGGGCCAAGACGGTAAGAGCCAATCTCTTGCTGACGCAGACCCCAAAGCTGATGCTTGTGTAACAGGTGGTAATGCTAACGAGGTTGTTTATCTGCCTAAACTTGATCGCGTAATCGGCACCTTAGACTATGTTGATGTCATTGCAGGTGGTCACGACGGCTCTTTAAGAGAAGACGGAACCATTGAGGCGGAGCTCCAAATTATTACCGGGGCTACGAACGAACTGGGCTTCAACAAGATGAGCGCTCGCTAGGAAAGGAGAAATAATATGGCTAAATTTAAAATTGTCCATTATGTAAACCAATTCTACGGCGGTATCGGTGGCGAAGAAATGGCCCATGTCGAACCTGAAAAGCGGGAAGGCTTTTTGGGGCCGGGTATGGCTTTCAGTAAGGCCCTAGGCGATGACTGTGAGATTGTTGCAACAATTATTTGTGGTGACTCTTACTTTGGTGAAAATATGGAAGAAGCCACGGCTGCAATACTGGAGATGGTCAAGGAAGAAAATCCTGATATGTTCATCGCCGGCCCTGCCTTCAACGCAGGACGTTATGGTGTAGCTTGTGGTGCCATCACTAAAGCCGTAAAAGAAGCACTTGACATTCCTGTACTCACCGGTATGTACGAAGAAAACCCGGGTGCAGACATGTACAAGTCTGATGTTATTATTGTAAAAACAAGGGATAGCGCTGCAGGGATGCGTAAGGCCGTACCGGCCATGGCCAAGATTGCTTTGAAAATGCTGAATGGCGAAGAGCTCGGGTCTGCTTCCGCTGAAGGCTATATGCCCACAGGTGTACGTAAAAACTATTTTGCAGAAAAGCGTGGTTCTGCCCGTGCTGTTGACATGCTGGTTAAAAAGCTGGCCGGCGAGCCCTTTGAGACAGAATACCCCATGCCGGTCTTCGATAGTGTTGACCCGGCATCTCCAATCAAGGATATGTCCCAAGCGACAGTCGCGATTGTTACATCGGGCGGTATTGTTCCTAAAGGAAACCCCGATCGTATAGAAAGCTCCTCTGCCTCTAAATACGGTACCTACAGCATTGAAGGAATTTTTGACCTTGATTCCACAAATGCTGAAACAGCTCACGGTGGTCATGACCCCGTATATGCTAATGAAGATGCTGACCGTGTCATTCCGGTAGATACCCTACGCCAAATGGAAAAAGAGGGCAGGATTGGTAAGCTTCATGAATTCTACTATTCCACAACAGGTAACGGCACAGCCGTTGCTTCAGCCAAGAAATTTGCTGAGGAAATTGCCGGCAAGCTGAAAGATGCTAATGTCGATGCGGTTGTCCTCACCTCTACCTGAGGAACTTGCACACGTTGCGGAGCAACGATGGTAAAAGAAATCGAAAGAGCCGGATTCCCGGTCGTACATATTTGTACAGTAACCCCGATTTCCCTGACAGTTGGTGCGAACAGAATCGTTCCGGCTATCGCAATTCCTCACCCGCTTGGTAATCCTGGACTAGAACGCGAAGAGGAAGTTAAATTGAGATACCGTATCGTTGATACAGCTCTCAATGCCTTAACAACTGAAGTTGAAGACCAAACTATCTTTGATGTAAAATAGAGTAGTTCCAAGGGGGAGTTTTCCCCCTTGGATTACTAAATACAAGTAGACCTGCCAAAGGCAGGAGAAGGATGAATTATGAGCAAAATTTATGACATGATTATTATTGGTGCCGGTCCTGCCGGACTGACTGCTGCCTTGTACGCAGGCCGTTCCCGTCTCAGCGTTTTATTAATTGAAAAAGCGGCTGATGGCGGACAAATTGCTATTACCAGTGATGTTGAAAATTATCCCGGGCAAAAAGTTGGCGGAGAAACCGGCCCCGAATTAATCGAACGTTTTACCGCACAAGCTGAGCACTTTGGTGCAGAGCGTGTTTCCGGTAATGTAAGTAAGGTGGAACTTGAAGGCGAGGTCAAGAAAGTCTATGTAGGAAGAAATGAAGACCTCTATGAAGCAAAAACCGTTGTTCTTGCTACAGGCGCCCACCCCCGCAAGCTTGAGATTCCCGGTGAAGCAGAATTTACCGGCAAGGGTGTCTCCTACTGTGCAACATGTGATGCCAACTTCTTTGAAGATTTTGAAGTCTTCGTTATCGGCGGTGGTGACTCTGCTGTAGAAGAAGCTATGTATCTCACAAACTTTGCCCGTAAGGTATACCTCGTTCACAGAAGAGATGAACTCCGCGCGGCAAAATCTATCCAAGAACGTGCTTTCAGAAATGAAAAACTGGAAATCATTTGGGACTCCGTTCCTGAGCGTCTAGAAGGTGAAGGCATGCTCTCCAAAATTGTTTTACGTAACAGAAAAACAGATGAGATTACAGAATATGAAGCAGATGAAGAAGATGGGCTTCTCGGATGCTTTGTTTTCGTTGGAAACCTACCCAATTCTGAACTTTTCAAAGATCAAATTAATTGTGATGAGCGCGGTTATGCCGTCGCTGATGAAGATTGTAAAACAAATATCCCCGGCGTTTATGTTGTCGGTGATGTCCGCGTGAAAAGCTTAAGACAAGTTGTTACAGCCGCTGCTGATGGCGCCATTGCTGCCATGCAAGCAGAAGCCTATCTGGCTGAACAAGCATAGTAAAGTAAAAAACAAACATATAGGAGGAAAACATGGTTTTAGAATTAGATCGTAAGAATTTTGATGCAGAAGTACTTGAGGCAGAAGGATATATTTTTGTAGATTACTATGGTGACGGATGTGTTCCCTGTGCCGCATTAGCTCCTAAGTATGAAGGCTTTGCTGAAACATATGCAAAAGAAGGTCTGAAATTTACATCCCTTAATACCTCAAAGGCCAGAAGACTGGCTATCAGCCAACAAATCATGGGACTTCCTGTTGTTGCAGTATATAAAGATGGCCAAAAAGTGGAAGAATTGGTCAAAGATGATGCTACCGCAGAAGCAGTAGAAGAAATGATCAAAAAATACCACGACATGGTTTAGTTTAGCTTCTATAATTGAGTCTAAACAAAATTTACACTAGTTAGAAATTTGCCTTGGCCAGAGAACGGCTGGGTCAAGTTCTAAAATAAAAGGAAAAATTCGGAAAGGAGAAAGAATAATGGCTATTTTACAAGGTAAAAAAGTTGTAGTCATCGGTGACCGTGACGGAATCCCGGGTCCTGCTATCGCAGCCTGTGCCGAAACTGCCGGTGCTGATGTTATCTTCTCCTCTACGGAGTGCTTCGTCTGAACCGCCGCAGGTGCTATGGACCTTGAGAACCAAAAACGTGTTCTCGAGTATACCGAACAGTACGGGCCGGAGAATGTTGTTATTCTCTTAGGTGCCGCTGACGGTGAAGGAGCAGGTCTTGCCGCTGAAACAGTTTCAGCCGGTGACCCGACCTTCGCAGGTCCTTTAGCCGGAGTCTCGTTGGGACTCGCTAGTTATCATGTGTGCGAACCAGTTGTCAAAGAGGAATTTGACGAGGCAGTCTATGAGGAGCAAGTTAGCATGATGGAAATGGTTCTGGATGTTGATGAAATCTGTGAAGAGATGGAAGACATCAGAGCTGAATACTGCAAATATTGCTAACAAGCTCGACTAAAGAAGCCTCCGGAGCACACCTGTATACAAGATGTATACGGGCTAGCCGGAGGCTTTTATTCTGTGTAATTATTTACTGTGCAAACAAGAAGTAAAAAGTAGTTTTAAAAATTGTAAGGATCACGAAGAAGAAAGAGAAGAGAGGAAAAAATAGTGAATAGTGTTGTAAAAGGTGCCTCATATGTATTGGCCCATACGCCATACATGACTTTGGATTACGGTGTTACCCAAGTAAACGAAAAAATTGTCAACCCCAATAGTGAATATTTGAAAAAAGTTCCCCAGCATTACCGTTCCTTTGAGGATGTCTTGGCTTATTATCCCAACCAAGTCTATATCGGGAACTATGACCCCCAAGTTTTAGAGGAAGTAGACTTTCCCTGGTATAACAAAAAGTCTGATATTGCCGACCGCTATGGGAAATTTGGCGAAATTATGCCGGAAGAAGAGTTTATTCTCCTAATCCAAATCGTTGATGACTTTGACCTGGTCCACCTGGACAAGGATTTTGTCGCCGAGTATCGTGATGCTCTGGCCAAAAATGAAGTCATGACTGAATTCTTGATGAAGCGCCTGGCTGAAGGTGACGACCTCGAGCGTATTCAAAGATATATTGACGAAGAGCATGCGGAAAAATTTGTCATAGGCGACAGGCTGGTTGGCTGTGTAAAACGTGCCCACGATATCGACCCCAACCTGTCCGGTCACATCATGGCAGAAAACCTTGTCAACAAAGCTTCTGCCGTACTTGCCATGTTACACGGCTTACGTGTTACTGACGTCAACCCTGATGATATCGAATATGTCATTGAGGCTGGTGAAGAAGCCTGTGGTGATAACAACCAACGTGGCGGTGGTAACTTTGCCAAAGCTATTGCTGAAATGGCTGAGCTCAAAAATGCAACCGGTTCTGATACCCGCTCTTTCTGTGCCGCACCGGCCCATGCTATTGTTGAAGCTGCTGCCCTGGTTAAAGCCGGTATCTATAAGAATGTTGCTGTTGTTGCCGGTGGCTGTACCGCAAAACTTGGTATGAACGGAAAAGACCACATTGAAAAAGGCTTGCCGATTTTAGAAGATATGATTGCCGGTTTCTGTGTTATCGTTGGAGAAAATGATGGCGTAAGTCCTGAGATTGAAACAGACTACATTGGCCGCCACACCGTTGGTACCGGTTCTGCACCCCAAGCCGTCATGTCCTCACTGGTTTCTGCTCCTTTAGAAAAAGCAGGCTTGACAACACTTGATGTCGATAAGTATTCCGCAGAGATGCAAAACTCGGATATTACAAAGCCTGCCGGTGCCGGTGACGTTCCCGAAGCAAACGTAAAAATGATTGCCGCCCTCTCTGTTATGAAAAAATGGATTGAGAGAAAAGAACTTCCTGTCTTCCTCCAAGAAAGAGGCGTTAAAGGTTATGCCCCCACACAAGGACACATTCCTTCAGGTGTTCCCTATGTCGGTTTTGCCAGAGAACACCTCATGAATGGTAATATGAACCGGGTCATGATCATTGGTAAGGGTTCTCTCTTCCTGGGTCGTTTAACCAACTTGTTTGACGGGGTTTCTTTCATGATGGTTCCCAACAGTGGTGCCTCTGCTGAAGAAGCAACCGGTTCTGTTTCTAAAGACGCCATCCGTCAATTAATTGCGGAGTCACTTCGCGAATTTGCAGGAAGCTTAAGCATTGAAGAAACGAAAGCGTAAGGTGGAAGATGGATAACATTAAAAAAACCATTGCCGAAACCTTTTTAGAGTTAGCTGAAGGTCTTGAAACCGGTCAGTTTGGGGGCGGTGCGACTGTTGCCCTCATCGGTATCGGTTCAGAGCATGGTGAAGAAGCCACAATGGCAGCAGCTGAATTAGCTGCCCAGCGTGGAATTAAAGTTATCTTCATCGGAGAAACAGCAGCTAAAGAGGGTTCTGGTGTAGAAAGTATTCACACAGATTGTCAAGATAAGGCCTTTGAAATTATGGAAGAACTCTTGGCAACAGGCAAGGCAGATGCGGCAGTTGCCATGCATTACCCTTTCCCCATCGGGGTGGCTACAGTTGGCCGTAGCCTGGCTCCGGCCACAGCCAAGCCTTTCTTCCTGGCAACAACAACAGGGACCGCCAGCACAGACCGTATTGAAGGTATGATTCTGAATGCGGTATCCGGTATTGCTACAGCAAAAGCTTGCGGTATCAAGAATCCTACCGTAGGAATCCTTAACCTTGACGGGGCACGCCCCACAGAAATTGCCTTAAAAGAATTGCAGAAGAATGGTTATGATATTACTTTTGCTGAATCTGCACGTTCGGATGGCGGTTGTGTCCTGCGCGGAAATGACGTTTTGTTCGGCACACCGGACGTTATGGTTTGTGATACCCTTACCGGAAACGTTATCACCAAGATGCTGTCAGCAGCAAACAGCGGTGGTAGTGTTGAAACCGTTGGTTATGGTTATGGCCCCGGAGTCGGTGAAGGCTATGAGCAAATCGTCTTAATTATTTCCCGTGCTTCTGGCCCACGCTTGATTGCTAATGCCATTGAATATGCCGGTGAGTTGGCCAAGGGTGATTTAATTGCTAAGGTTCAGGCAGAATTTGCTGCTGCAAACAAGGCCGGACTTAGTGATATTTTAGCCGCACGCAAGGAAAAGAGCGGTAAATCTGCTGAAGCGGAAGAAGTGAAAGAACCGCCCAAAGAAGTGGTTACCGGAGAAATCTTAGGTGTTGACGTTCTTGACTTGGAAGAGGCTAAAAAGGCAGTTTGGAAGCAAGGAATCTACGCTGAAGACGGTATGGGCTGTACCGGTCCTGTCATTCGTGTCAATGATGCCAAAGTCGAAGAAGCTAAAAAGATTCTTGTAGAAGCAGGCTTTATTGCCGGCTAAGTTAAATTAGCCATATAGGCAGATTAAGAAGGGGTTGTCTCAGAAGTAAGCTTTTGGGACAACCCCCATTTGTATGCTAAATATTTAGAAACAACAAAAGGGAGCTTGGTAAAATGCATAAATTTGATCCTACTCTGAAAGAGAAGAAGCCGGATCCATATGGAAAGCTGACTTTACTCCTTCTAATCTTTTCCTTGCTGCTAGGCAGCTTTTCCTTACCCTACTTTATAGAAGCCGGTTCTTTAGCAAAGATAAATCCTTTGGAAGAAAATACTGCTGACCTTTCGGGTTCCCGTAAATCATATTATGAGCAAAAAGATAATATTGACCCGAAATTTTTTGAGACCGGTATCCGCTACTTTAGAGATATTGCCGGTGATGGCCTTTATAGTGGTGGC
>JAMNZB010000055.1 GCA_023622515.1 Bacillota bacterium
CTCGCCTTTAGCAAATTCAAATTCACCAATCCATTCAAATTCTCCATGGACATGGTCGTGGGCGTGGTCGTGATCGTGATCGTGTTCTTCATCTTCATGCTCGTGGTCGTGGTCATGGTCGTGCTCTTCTTCATGTTCGTGATCGTGGTCATGGTCATGCTTATCTTCTTTGTGGCAAGCGACTAAGGATAGTGATAATACTAATGTCAGCAGTAGGGCTAATAGTTTTAAGAAATTCTTTTTCATTTGAAACTCCTCTATTTCTTATAAAAGTAATTCTGTCCATTTGTTAACGATGTAGTTTGGACAGTAATTGGAATACATCGTCTATATTAAATGTATTGCTTCAGATAAGGAGCGCGGTTTTTCCTTTCGGTGTTTAAAGAGGCTATAGAGCATGGCTTCTTTGAGACCTGTTTCTTCATAGATTGCTTGACTGGTCATTATGTCTACCGTGCCGGAACATATGATCCTACCTTGCTTTAAGATTAGGACCTCATCTGCCCACTCATAAGTAAGGTCTACATCATGCGTAGAAAAAACAATCGTTTTCCCCTCCGCAACCCAAGAATCCAACAGATTTTTAAAGTATTCAAGGGCTAGGCTGTCCAGGCCGGAAAAAGGTTCATCACAAACTACAATTTCCGGTTTTAATACCAAGAGCCCTGCAGTTGCAACCTTTTTCTTTTGCCCCAAACTCAATTGATGGGGTACCTTGTCCCAAAGCTCTGTAATAGCTAAATGCTCTGAAACTTCTCGAATTCTCCTTTCTTTTTCTTTTTCTTCGCACCCGAAATTATCTAAAGCAAATTTAATATCCTTGTATACCGTTGTAGAAAACAGCTGGTGGTCGGGATAGTCGAAAAGGAAGCCGACTTTTTGCCGTATCATATTTAAGTTTTTCTTATTCGATTCCATCCCTAAGATTTTCACCCTGCCGGTTTGCGGCAAGCTAATCCCGTTAAAGTGCTGTAACAAGGTGGATTTCCCTGAGCCGTTCAAGCCGAGAACAGCCGTTTTTTTTCCTCGTTTAATCTCCAGGCTGATATCATCTAAAGCTTTAATCCCGTTAGGATAGCTATAACTTAAATTCTCAACCAAAATAGCCATGCTGCACAACCTTATCTAAAATGATTAACACTATGAAAATGACTGTAGGAAGAATTAACTTCTTAGGGGCTATATATTTTCTTTTTTCTTCACTCAGGCCGAAGCCTCTTGAAAGCATAGCCCGGTGCACTGCTTCAGCATGCATAGAGCTCTTTAAGAAAAAACCTCCTATCCATTCTCCAAATATGCGAACCACTCCTAAACCCCTTCTATTCTGGATTCCCCTAGATTTCATCGCCTTATCACCAACTTGCAAATCGCTTTCAATCATATAGAAATATCGAAAAGTCAAGGCGAAAATTTTATTCAGAGAGCTAGGAAGGCCCAGACTCAAAATCCCTTCTAAAAGATAGAGCGAGCTATGCTTTTCAATCAAGCTGGAGAGCAGTATGGATGAAAGTCCAAGCTTGCAGGCTATTTTTAGATAGAAAGTTTGATTATCATTTTCAATAGCAAGAACATTAGTAATTAACAACGGCAGACAAATTAAGGCCATAAAAGGCAGGACCGGCAGCAGTAATTTAAGGGGATTAAATTTTTTCAACATAACAATCGACCATATGCTTAAGACTAAAGCAACAGCAAATAGCATTTCCCAAGATCCTAAGAAGGATATTAGGAATAAGACAAAGAATGAATAAACTAAACTCTCTGCTGCCTTCATACTCCCCCAAATGAAAACGCACTGAACTCTCTCAGTGCATTTAAGCCATAAAAAATAATACTATTCCGAGTCCGAGAATACTATTACCATCACCTCATGCAAGTATCCTGGCTTAAAGATCATAACTCAAGCTGCCTTCCCGGTTTATCCAGTGGCCTCTTAACTCTCGCTCCCTTATTACAGTAGCGGTCCTGCTTGGGATTTTCACCCAATTCCATAACATAAAATGATTTCTTTATTCAATTTTTCCCAGTATATCCCAAGAAACTATATTAATCAACTGAAGAGCTATTCAGGGAAAGGCAGGCAATAATCGCCCTTCAAAGAAGTTAAAGATCCTGTGACGGCAGTATTCTTAACAACATCGCCTCTTTTCCAGCAATTTACACATGTTTTCTATTTCTTATTGCACAACTCCTGTACGAGCTGAGTGAAGGCTTGTCCCCGCTCTGCAAAATTGCTAAAACGATCAAAGGATGTTCCTGCGGGCGAAAATAGAATGACTTCTCCGGCAGAAACTTCAGCAAGGCATTTTTCCAAGCACTCTTCATAATCAGAACAGACATAAAGGCTAAAAGCTTTGCCGGAATTTTCTATACGCTGCCCGTCGCCTTTTTGCAGTTCCATCTTTTCGGCCTTCTCTATGCCGGCCTTAATTAATTCCGCATTGTCGCCGCTTAGATATACCCCTGAACAAGTCCTTAAAATCGTCCTGCCTAGTTCATCATATACTAGATTTTTATCCTTCCCTCCGGCAATTAATCGTACGGGAATATTTCGTTCTGCAAAACCTGACAAACTATTCATTGTGCGTGTAGGCGAGGAGTCGATGGAGCTGTTATAAATCTCTGCCCCCTCATAGTTTTTTATTAATTCCACACGATGTTCTACGCCCGAAAAGGCAGTCAAAGCATCCTTGATTTGTGAAAAATCAATTAATGGCCAGGTTGCGGCAAGGGCGGATAAGATGTTTTGGGCATTGTAACGGCCGGGCAACGCAAGCTCATCACGGGTAAAAAGAAGTGTTTTGGGGGCAGAAGGAGTCTCTTGATAAAATAGAACATTATCATCTAAGCCAAATAGTTTTTGCTCTCCGAAAGGCCTTTTTGCAGTCCAAATTACCTCGCCTTTTGCTTCCGCTTGAAAGGCACAAAGCAAGGGGTCTTCGCCGTTCATTATTAATCGATCGGAAAAAGATTGGTGGCGGAAGATTTCCGCTTTCGCTTGAGAATATTCCCGGTAATCTTGGTGAATATCCAAGTGATTAGGACTAATATTGGTAATAACCGCAGTCTCCGGACTTACACTCATAGAGATTAATTGAAAGCTACTCAACTCCAAAACAACTTTATCATCAGGACAAATAGCGGCTGTTTCGCTTAACAGGGGGCGGCCTATATTCCCACCAAGCCAGGTCTTATAACCTTGCGCTTCCAGAATATTTGCAATTAAGGTACTGGTCGTTGTCTTACCGTCAGAACCGGTAACGGCTATGACTTCACAAGGGCAGAGATGCATAAACACTTCTATTTCAGAGGTTAAAATAGCCCCCCGCCTCTGCTCTTTCCTTAATTCATCCCCATAAGGCATGATAGCCGGACTGCGAAAAATTAAATCAAATCCACGTAGTTCTTGAAGATATTGCGGACCTAAGGACCAAGAACAGGTCAAGTTTTTCTTTTTCAATTCTTCAATAAAGGGCGTAAAACTAGCTGCCTCTTTCTGGTCAAAAACAGTCAGCTTAGCCCCTGCTTCACAGAGTAAACCGATCAATGGGCGGTTACTAATACCGGCACCGAGAATAGCTATTCTTTTATCTTGAACCCATTGTAAAAAATCTTGGAATGTCACGCATCATACCCCCAAATAATTCCTTCAATTACAATGCATTCTAACATGACTATTCTATTTCGTAGAGTTTTACTAGGTGAAGTTGTAAGAAAAGTTTTTATCTACTTGATTTTTTTTACTACATCCACTATATTAAAGAACAGCTCGCGGAAATGGCGGAATTGGCAGACGCGCTAGCTTCAGGTGCTAGTGGTAGCAATATCGTGCAGGTTCAAGTCCTGTTTTCCGCACCATACACTTTTTATTGAGCGGCTAAAAGCCGCTCTTTTTCTTTGTTTAAACCACTTTCAACGATTGTTAATTATTTACAATATGTCCGTTTAGACCCGTTAAGATGATGCGTTTAGTACCATACTTGAAAAGGATGTTTCAACGAACTTTTTCTAAGTTTTCATCAAATGGGGCTCTCACAATACCCTTTTCCGTGATAAAACCGGTAATCAGTTCATGAGGTGTCACATCAAAAGCCGGGTTATAGACATGAACATTTTCGGGTGCTGTGCGTTTTCCAAATCCTTTCGTAATTTCTTCAGAACTGCGTTCCTCAATTGGAATACCATTTCCATCTGCAATCTCATAATCAATTGTGGAAATAGGTCCTGCGATATAGAACGGTATATTATGTGCTTTTGCCAATGTTGCAACACCGTAAGTACCAATTTTATTTGCTGTATCTCCATTAGCTGCAACACGGTCACAACCTACGATAATTATATCTATTTTACCTTGTTGCATAACCATAGCCGCCATATTGTCCGTGATTAAGGTAATTCCTATGCCTGCTTCCATGAGTTCAAATGCTGTCAAACGTGAGCCCTGAAGAAGCGGACGAGTTTCATCAACAAAAACATGAATTTTTTTACCCTCTTCCTGTGCAACATAAATAGGTGCCAAAGCCGTACCGTATTTTGATGTTGCCAAACGACCCGCATTGCAGTGAGTAAGAACAGTCATGCCATCCTCTAAAAGCTCTGCTCCGGTTTCACCGATACGTCTACAAATTACACTATCTTCCTTATGGATAAGTATCGCTTCAGCTTCTAAAAGTTCAATCATAGACTCAGGGCTTGCATCCGGATTTGCATTATAAACTGCCTCCATGCGATTTAGTGCCCAGAATAAATTTACAGCCGTCGGTCTTGAAGATGCTAACCGTTTAATGACCAATTTAAAACGCTCATCAAAAGCCTTGCGGTTGGTAACTTGTTCTTCTCTTAATCCAACAAGTACACTGTAACCTGCCGCTACACCGATTGCAGGCGCACCTCTTACTTTGAGCGTTTTAATAGCATTGTAACAATCTTCGAGAGTCTTAAGCTCTATTTGCTCCAAATCCACCGGTAGTTTTGTTTGGTCTATAATGATCAGTTTTTTATTCTCGTAATTAATTGCATCAATCATGGCTTTCCCTCAATTTTTAATCTTAACTAAACGTAACAATGATTCTAACAAATTTACCAAAAGCATCCACACTGTCAAGTGTTTAAAACATTAACCGGCCTGCATGTCCCGGAGCTGTTGAAACAGGAAAGTTGGAAATAGCTGCATAATCTAAAGTTATATTAACATCAATATCATCGACAATTCTTCCCAAGGCTGAGCCAAGAACAATTCCGATTTTCCTTCTATTTTTTAATGAGAATCCTCTTTTATTTTTGACCGTAAGTTTGGAATTTTTTCTTCATTATATCCATCTCCATAGGATTCAAAATAACCGGATTTCCAATGGCTCGAGCCATATAATAAATTTGTGCACAGTATTCAACTTCTTCTATAATATTAAAAGCATTACTTAATGAATATGTTCCGGCTAAAATTCCATGATTTGCAAGTAAAACCGCATAGCGGTCAATCATAGCTTCATACGCATTTTCCGCCAGTTCTCGAGTGCCGAAAGCAGCATACTCAGCACATCTCACATCAGGACCTGCAACGGCAATCATATAATGTACCGGTGGAAGAGTTTCCCTAAGCGTAGCAATTACAGTTGCATAAGTTGTATGTGCATGGATTATCGCAGCAATATCAACCCTTCTTTTGTATTGGACAGCATGCATCAACCACTCACTTGAAGGTTTTTTATCTCCTTCAACAATTGTACCGTCTAATTTCATTATAACAATATCCTCCGGCTCGATATCATAAAACTCTATACCGCTAGGAGTAATAGCCATATTACCTGTTTTAGGGTCATAAATACTTAGATTTCCGCCCATTCCTTTTGTAAGGTTTGTATCTACCAGTTTTTTTCCATATTTAATGAGTTCTTCTCTTGCATCGATATCCATACTATTCTTTCCTTAATAATTAAAAATAAAAACATTCAAATCATGCCCATATAAAGAATCTTCTGCAAATCTTGGAAAGACACCCGTTCGTTCGCAAATGGGCGGATAGAGTGGCGTGTCTTTATCATTATATACCATCAGCGCCGTAAACTAACCTTTTTTGAAGGTGAACGGAAGATATACTAAAGTTTATAAGTAATATGGTAACAATTCAATTCACGATGGGAGATGCATTATGTTAATAACCCGGTCCTAACACATCGGAAAAGGGGTTATATGAGGAATATCTGCCTAATCACTATATGGTAAAAAGCCCCTCCCGCGAACCTCATTAAAGTCCAAGACAATCATCATGGCGTCCGCATCATTATCAGCAACAACTTGTCGGACTCTTGGGAGCTGGGGCCGGCTGCAAGCGCACATCAGAATATCCATTTGATTACCTGAGTACATCCCTTCCCCACGCAGCCTGGTAACTCCTCGGCCGGATTCTTCAAGAATTTTCGTAGCAATTTTTTCACCTTTTCGACTAACAATAAGGGTCATTTTTCCACTGGTTAGACCACCCATATAGCGGTCAATGACAAAAATGGATGTAAGTGTAAACAAAATTCCATATAAGACCGCATCAACATTACTGTAAATAAAGGCGCCTAATAAAATGAGACTTCCGTCAATTAAAAGGGTAATCTGCCCTACAGATAGGTGGGGACGCACCTTGCGCATAGACATGATGAGCAGATCGCTACCCCCTGTGCAGCTTCCGGCACTATAAATAATGGCTAAACCCAAACCACTTATGCCGCCACCAAACAGGGCAGCTAACATGGGGCTGCCTGAATACCTGGGAAATAAGGGGGCTAAAAGGTCAAGAAACAAGGCGTTAACAAGTAAAGTTTGCAGTGTTCTCAGCAAGTAGCGCTTACCCAGATACCTCAAGGCAATCAAGACCACAGGTATATTAAACAGAAGGACAATCATACCAATAGGAAGCTTGAATAAATAGTTGAGGATGACACCGATACCCACGATGCCACCCGGAGCAAAATTAGCATTTGAAGCAAAGGTGTAAACACCTATAGCATAAGCAATTGACCCTAGCACATCGAAGGATAGGTAGCCGCCCCACTTGCGAAACCGCTCTCTAGTAAATCTACTTTTTGTTTCTTGTCCTTGTTTCTTTCCATCAAAGTTGTTCATACCCACACTCCTCTTTTCAGTTCACCCTTTTTAAACAAAAATGCGCTTTCTTAAGAAAAAGAAAGCGCAACAACAAAACATTCCTATGCATCGCTATGACTCCCTTTTTCCATTGCCCGAAAAAGCTTTGTCTTAGTGTATGGCAGGTCTCCTGACTGATGGTGGAGCTTCCCCGGCAAAAACACCTTCTCAGACTCTTGTCCAATGGCTTTTGTTTTTGCTTTACCAATCACAGTAATGGCTGTTGTGCCGGATTTTAACCGGCTTCCCTTTTCACCGCATCTCTACGGCACCATACACCCTTTTTTAATTATAATTGGATTATAGCACATGCGAGTTATAAGACATGCTGGAAAATTCCCGGCTAAACGCTTAAGATGATTTCTGAATGCCATACAATTGCGCTATAATAGAGGGCGTATGCAGGATGGTAAAAAAGAAAAAGAACCTATTCCCTTTACCACGACTGAGAAAAAAGATCCTGCTTCTGTCAGTATCTCCATTTCAATTCGAAGGCTGGCAGAACAAGTGTATCGAAGCGGTGGTCTTGCGGGCTCAGAGTATGCTTCCATTGAAGGTACTGAGGGTTTGCTTGCACAAAAACGCGGACTTGCTTATCTGGAAAAGCTACCTGAATTTTCGTCATATCAGGCACTGGAAGAATATACCGTCCCGCAAATTGACCTGCACACCGAGAAAGGCTCCCTTTCCCTACGAGGACGGGCGGATATCTTATTTTCACAAGATGATTCCTTTATTATTTGTGAATGCAAATCATTTCGCGGTCCTAAGATGAAGCTTTCCTCCGAAGGAAAAGAAGTCCATTGGGGACAAGCCTTACTTTATACTGCAGCCTTAGCCTATCAGCAAGTGCGCAAACAAAGCCGTTATCACACCTACCTGCTTTATGTCTCTGTAGAGGATGAAGAGTACCTGCTTCTGAAAAAAGAGCACTCTTACCAAGATCTGGAAAACTTTCTTCAAGATACCGCCAGAACTTATTTAGACCGTGTTTGCAATCTTGTTTTGTGGCAAAAACGACGGGATGCTTCAATTATAGCTGCGACCTTCCCCTACCCCCTGCTTCGTTCCGGCCAGGCGGAAATGATGCGTGAAGTACTAGCCTGCCATCGAGATAGAAGACTGCTCTTTGCCGAAGCGCCAACCGGCATCGGCAAGACCTTGTCTGTCTTATACCCTGCACTTAAAAGCTTAGCCAAGGGATATGTCCAAAGAATTTTTTATGCGACAGCTATGACTGCAACCAGAAGACAAATTGAGGAAGCCCTGCAAACTTTACGCGAAAACTCCCTCTGCTTAATTCGCTCCATCAGACTTAGCCCAAAAGAAAAAATTTGTCCGGAAAAAGACTTGTATTGCGAACAAAGTCTCTGTCCCTACGCTATTAACTACTATGACCGTCTGCCGGCTGCTATGGAAGAGCTTTTAAACTATGAGGAAATTAACGAGGGCATCTTGTGTAAATTGGCCGAAAAACATCATCTTTGTCCCTTTGAGCTTTCTCTTGATATTGCCCTATACTGTGATGTCATTATCGGCGACTACAATCATGTTTTTGATCCGCGAATCCGGCTAAAACGCTTTTTCGATGAAGAAAATACTGAACGCACGTCAATTCTTGTTGACGAAGCCCACAATCTTGCTACCCGCAGTCGCAGTATGTATAGCGCAAATTTTAACAGTCAATCTTTACGCTTCTTGCTCTCATTATGGGAAAAGGAAGAATATACTCCTCTGACCCGAGCCTACCCACGCCTCTACAGCGCACTTATAGAATTAATGCTCAGTTTTGAAGAGATAGACTCCCTCTTCTCCTTTGAAAATCTGAGAGAAGCAAGTATTCGAGGAGAATTTAAGCCGGATGAGAACCCCTTTGCCTATCACACAGAACTTGAAGATTGGGTCATGGTAGATAATTTTCTAGCTCTTAAGAAAAAACCGGATAAACTATTGAAAAAAACTAAAAATTTAATTTCAGAAATGCGAGTTTTATTTGACGAGCAAAGGCAATTTGAAGGACGACAAGACCTGCTCTTAATCTACTTTGAACTACTCCATTTCGATAAAATAGCCAGTGAGTATTTTGATGAAAAATATCTTTGCGCAGCACGAAAGCTGGCAGAAACAACTCATGTTTCACTACTTTGCCTGGATGCTTCCGAGTTTATTACAGATATTTATTATGACAAGCACCCGATTGTTTTCTTCTCGGCAACCCTGTATCCCATGGCTTACTACACCCGTTTATTGTACAGTAAATCGCAAAATGATCCCCCGGAAACAGTCATCTTACCTTCTCCTTTTGACAAAGAAAGACAGCTCTTCATAATTGATACCACTTCTTCCATCCGATATGAGGACAGGGCGGAAAGTTTGTCGCAAGTCCGTGAAAGCATCTATACAGCCTGTAGTAAAAAAACAGGCAATTATTTAGTCTTTGTTCCCTCATACACCTATCTGCGTCAACTGGCCCGTAACATTCACCATAGTCTTAAGCCTGAAAACACTGATTTCATGCTGCAAAAGCCAAATATGACACCTAAGCAGAAAGAAGCTTTTATTTCCAGATTTGCTCAATACGGAAAAAGAAGCCTTATTGCTATCGCCGTTTTGGGGGGAATGTTTAGCGAAGGCATCGACCTTAAGGGCGAACAGCTTAGCGGGGTTGTTTGTGTTGGCCTAGGTCTTCCCGCCCTCAGCCCGGAACGCCAATTATTGGCTGAATATAGTGAGAAAGCCTTTGGCAACGGTTTCTTATTCGCCTACGTCTTTCCCGGCTTTTTGAAAATCCAACAAGCTAGCGGCAGACTCATACGAAGCGAAGAAGATAAAGGTTTTATCTTACTCATCGACAAACGATGGAAACAAGAGCCTTACCGCAAGCTCTTAACTGAAAATAGGGAGGTCCTCTTTTTAGAAAGTAAAGAGGACCTTATGACCAGTCTGGAAATCTTTTGGAGTGAGCCGGATTAGTGTTGCTGCATCAAAGCCCCCTCATCGATTTCGATAAATTCAGTTTTCTTCTGCATTAGTTCAGCAGTATACCTTAAGCCGGTCTCTGTTATCGCAAGCCCCCCGGTTGCCGTTTCACGCAGAGCTGCAGGCATTAAAGCACCAATTCTTCCCATAGTGGCAATCACTTCGTCAGCAGGAATTTTTGACTCTATACCGGCAAGGGCCATTTCTGCTGCTGAAATAGCATTGGCAACGCCCATGGCATTTCTTTTTATACAGGGAATCTCGACTAAACCGGCAACAGGATCACAAACCAAACCCAATATGTTCTTTAGGGCCATGGCCAGGGCATGGGCAGACATTTCAGGAGTACCACCGCAAACAGCAACCATGGCTGCAGCCGCCATAGCAGAAGCAGAACCAACCTCTGCTTGGCAACCACCACTCGCTCCGGCAATCGGGGCTTGATTTCCGATACAAAGTCCGAAGGCGCCGGCAGTAAGGAGAAAGTTAACCTGTTCCTCAAGGCTCAGCTGCAAGCATCTTTTGCAGGCACTAAGCAAAGCCGGAACAACTCCTGCCGATCCGGCAGTTGGAGTAGCACAGATAATACCCATTGCAGCATTTACTTCATTAACGGCAATCGCAGCTGTAATGGCTTCCAAGACAAAGGTTCCGGAAATACCTTTTCCTTTTTGGACGTAGTCCTGCATTTTTTTTGCATCCCCACCACTTAAGCCTGAGTAGGAGTGGACACCGGATTTGCCGCGGTCAATCGACTCGGCCATAACTTCAATCTTAACTTCCAAATCAGCTATGATTTCCTCTCGGCTTCTTTCGGTTAAGGCCATCTCTTGCTCAAGCATGACCTCCCAAATGGGAAGGTTATGTTCATGACAAAGATCGACTAATTCTTGAACTGAAATAAACTTCATCTTACACCTCTTCTAATGACCTATCTTTGGACTTGAATGACCTTATGCATATGGGGGAGTTTACGTAAGGCAAGCAGAATATCTTCTTCAATGGCCGTATCCGTTTCAAGAGACATAATCGCCAATTCGCCTCGCTCTTTACGCGAAACCTCCATGTGGGCAATATTAATATCATGCTGCCCGAAGATATCTGTTACAGAGGCAATAACACCGGCCCTATCCTGGTGCATAATGATTGTCGTGGGCATATCATCATGGATTCGGATACGAAATCCGTTGATTTCCTTAATTTCAACCGTTCCGCCGCCGACGGAAATCCCGACAACACTCAATTCTCCTAATGAACCTTTTAGTTCTACTCTTGCTGTATTGGGGTGACTCACTCTTTCAGAACTCGGTATAATGGTAACCTTGAGTCCCTTTTCATCAGCTATTTCCAAGGCTTTGGGAATGGCTTTATCAAACGTGTTATAACCCAAGAGCCCCGCAACTATGGCAACATCTGTTCCGTGCCCCTTAAATGTATGCGCAAATGACCCATAAAAATAAATAGTTGCCTCTTCAGCCTGCCCGCCATAAATAGACCTGGCCATTTGCCCAATACGTACGGCCCCTGCTGTATGCGAACTTGAAGGGCCAACCATAACAGGGCCTATAATTTCTGTAATACTCTTATGCCTCATCCTCTTCCTCCCTAAAGTCATTGTTTGCCTCGCTCTGCCAGAGACGTGAAAAATCCAGTAATTCCTGACCGAATTGCAAACGCTTATACGATTTTTCCATAATGATTGTTAAAAAATGATCTGAGAACTCTATAAATTCCTTTTGCAATCTATCAGATAGAGCAAAGCCAAACAAGCTTTTGTATGCGCAATTTACGATATACCGCATAGCCTTCAAGAGACCTTGAGATAGAGAAAGGCTTTTACCCCGGTCATACTTTTGACGGCAAGGAGCGGAGTCGCAGACAATACCGGCATGGGGAAAACTAAAGGCCATTCCTGCAGAGCATTCTTTATGACAAAAAAGACAATCATATAACCAGGGTTGAAAACCAAGATCGGAGAGAAAGCGAAATTGGGCAACCCGGACATCAAAAAGAGGGGCTTCGCTCTTGCTTAAGCGATAGAGGACATAAGCCCATAATTCAAAGGCTTGCGGCATATTCTCGTGGTCACGAAGAGCATCCAGATACACTTCCGCAAAGTGAGCAGCAGCAGCCAGTTTATCCCAGTCTTCCTGCAATTCTTGAAAGCTGTAGAGAACATCCCCGTTATCTAATTGCAGGCGGTTTTTATAGGAAAAAATTTCCAGCTCAGCATAAATAAAGGCTTGACTTATCGCATTTATTGCGCTCATTTTTTTTGTTTTTTGACAGGATAGGGTAAGAATTTTTCCCTCTTCGGTTAAAACATCAAGAATTCTACGATTCTCCCCGTAGGGAACTGTCCGCAAGATAAAAGCCTTTGTTTTGATATGTGCCATACTTATTCTACATCCAAGTCGGAAATATCATAGCCTATTTCTTGAAGGATTTGTGGACGTCTTCTCCATTTGTCTTTTACCTGGACAAAGAGTTCTAACTGAACGGGCACCCCGAAAATTTCCGCCATTTTCTTTTGAGATCTTTTACGAATGTCTTTAATTCTATGACCACCCTTGCCAAGAATCATTCCCTTATGGCTGCTGCGCTCGATAATAATTGTTGCCTCAATAAAAATACTTTCCCGATTGTCAAAATCCCCTTCGCGGTCGGCATAAACATCCTCAAAGTTTTCAATGACGACAGCTGTACCATGGGGTATTTCCTCCTCCATTTGATAGAGAATTTGTTGGCGAATAAGCTCACCGGCTAAGCTTCTTTCTGTCTGATTCGTGTAATCGTCATCAGTAAATAAGGCTCCTCTCTCAGGTAAATATCGGCCGATAAGCTGAATCAACAAGTCAACCCCTTCTCCGGTAAGTGCAGAAATAGGAATAATTTCAGCAGGAGCCAGCTCCTTGTGAAAAATGTCTATTAATGGAAGTAAGTGGTCTTTTTTAACCAAATCTACTTTGTTTAAGATTAAAAAGAGCGGTTTATTTCTGTCTTTGGCAAATTTAGCAACACTTCGTTCTATTGCTTCCACTTTCGGTGAAAATCGGGCATCAATTATCAGCAAGAGTATATCGGCAAGACTCATCGCTGAACTGATTGCTCTGCTCATATATTGGTCCAAAGCACGGTTTCCTCGATGAATACCCGGGGAATCAATAAAAACTATTTGTCTGTCCTCGTCACGAACAACAGCGCGAATTAAATTTCGAGTTGTTTGCGGTTTATAACTTGTAATAGCCAGCTCAGAACCATTGATTTGATTTAATAAAGTAGATTTGCCCATATTGGGTCGGCCAACTATCGAAACAAAGCCCGCTTGTCGAATTTGCTCAGCCTTATTGAAATTTTCTCTATCAACTTCCGGAGCGGCTTCCCTCCTAATCCGGCATTTCTCCAAAATTTCCTCCTGAAGGGTATTCATTTCCTCTTCATCAGCCTCCTCAATATGATCAAAACCCATGATATGTAAAAAACCGTGCAGGGCCAAAAAAGATACTTCTCTAGATAAACTATGATTATAGGCTCTTGCCTGCTCACCGGCTTTTTCTAAAGAAATGACAATATCACCTAACATAATGACTCTTTCCTCGCTCAAAGGTTCTTGAAAATCATATTCCTCAAAGGATTGAAGGAGTTCTCCTTTTTTAAAAGAAAACATTGGAAAGGAAAGCACATCTGTCACTTCGTTAACTCTTCGCATATTGGCATTGAGAGACCGGATCTCAGAAGCTGAAACGAAGTGGACATGCAGAGAAAAAAGAATGTCTTCATTGGCCTTTGAATGATTGACAAAAACCCTTTTAAAGCCCGTCGAAAGGACAGTCTCAAGCAGAGCCGGAATATGCTCCGGAAGTTTGAGTTTATTTTGCCGGTTCGAGATTGTAATGTTCAGATTTCTCATTTTTCTCCTTTGGATATTGAACCCTTTCGTGAAAGTAGCCGGTATAGACTTGCAAGAAAGCCTGCATAATTTTATCGACATCGGCAAAACCGAGTCCGGAATTCTTTAACTGATTTTGTTCCAACTTGATTTTAAAGACTGAGCGAATCATCTCAGCTACATCTTCCATATTATTTGATTTTACAGATTTAACCGCTGCTTCTGTTGAGTCAGCTAACATAACGACCGCTGATTCCGGCGATGAGGGTAATTGGCCTTTATAGCGAAAGTCTTCCGGATTAGGGTCTTCCAAATTATTTTCTTTGGCATACTTCTTCGCCTTGCTGTAAAAATATCCCAGAACAGTTGTCCCATGGTGCTCAACAATAATATCTAAAATCGGCTTCGGCAATCTGTATTTCTTGCCAAGGTCGAGACCGGCAAGGGTATGGCGTGTAATAATTTTAGTACTTTCTTCCGGAGGCAGTTGGTCATGCATATTCCCATCATTCTGGTTTTCTGAAAAATAGGCAGGATTTTCCAACTTGCCGATATCATGATAATAAGCACCGACTCGACAAATCATGGCATCTGCACCAATTGCTTCTGCTGCGGCATCCGCCAGGTTGGCAACCATCATCGAATGCTGGGAAGTTCCCGGGGCTTCCAAAAATAGTCTTTTCATTAGGGGATGACCCGGTTGTGATAGTTCAATCAAGCCTGTTGGTGAGACAACGTTAAAAAGCATTTCAATCAAAGGCATTAGACCAATTGCTCCAACAACGGAAAGCACTGCCGAAATAACACCGGATGCAATAGTAATGCCCGCAGAAACATAACTTCCACCCTGCATCAAGGTAAAGGAAAGACCGGATAGAAGGTTAACGAGCCCAATAGCAATAATGAGTTTGGCAAATTTATCCTGAGATACCAGGTCTTGGGTAAAGTGAGCGGCAAGCAGGCTCCCGCAGATTGCAACAACAATAAAAGCCGGATTAAAGTTAACTAAAGGTAAAGTAAGGACGATAAGGGACATGGTTACGACCACGGCTGTCCTGTAACCAAAATAAGTGCTGATAATGACCGCTGTAAAATACACAGGAGGTCCTACCTGAAAGTCTTGACCCAAATATGCCGAAACAACTAAGGGTAAAAACATGGCGGTCAAAATAGTAAGGGTATTTCTATTAAAGCCAATTAAACCTTTTTCAAAATTTTCCAGATAGAGGGAAAGAATAAACATGACGATTAAAACAAGAATTGCCTGGCCGGCTAAAATGTCATAGTCGATTGACTTAGAGTCTAAAAGGTTTAAGTCTTTCAGAATGGCGTAGATATCTTCAGAAATTATTTGTCCCGCCGAAACAATCCGACTCCCTCTGTTGACTAGGATGGGATTTTGCATAACACGCTCGTACGCATCATTCATGGCGTTCAGCGTTGCTTCTTCATTAAACACAAGATTTGTTTTCAAAACATGCTGCAGAATCCTTTTTACATAGTTCAGGTCTGCTGAATATTGGTCAATAGAAGATTGGAATTGCTCCAGTTGCAAATTAATCAGATTGTTCAGTTCTTTACCGGGAACAGCGCCCTTCATAATAACATCCGCAGTGGATACGCTGCGTGTGCGAAGAGAAGAAAAACGGCTTTGCGACATTGTGAGAAAATATTCAATATCTTCGACTGAAAGAAAATATTCGCTTTTTGAAGAAAGTTCTTCATAAATTGCTGCTGCCATCTGCTTGTGATTCGCTTCACCCTCACTTATGTCCTTGTCAGCCTCCATCTCTTTTAATTCTGTTCGCTTGTTGGAGTAATACACAAAAAAATCGGTCACACGCTCCAGAGAAGCTTTGCTTAGCTCTTCCGACCGGGAATAAACATCGGCGACTTGACTTCTTGCCTCAGAGGCTCTCCTTTCGGAAGCATTGCGGTCTACTACAGTCCGCGGCGCTTCGATATCTACCGGACTTACATCGTTTACATGCAAACTGTATTGTTTTGGGCGCGACCCCCAATAAATGAGCGAAAGCGTAGCCAAAAAAACAACTATAAACAGAACAATATAAGTACCTTTCTCTGAGATTTTTCTCAAAAACTTATCCATTGCTTTTCTTCCATTTCTGCATGTGCGGGCCTTTTTTGTTTTTTTCTTCATCTTTTTCATAGGCAGCAATTATTTTTTGAACTAAAGGATTGCGCACGACATCATTTTTATCCAATTCAACAAAAGATATACCTGCGACGCCATGTAAGATCCGCTTCATATCAATAAGCCCGCTTCTCCTCTCACGCGGCAAGTCGATTTGCGTAATATCTCCGGTGACAACCACCTTGGAGTGAAAGCCTATTCTTGTCAAGAACATTTTCATCTGCTCAGGACTAGTGTTTTGGGCCTCGTCTAAAATAATATAAGAATCATCTAACGTTCGCCCCCGCATATAGGCCAGAGGAGAGATTTCTATGGTGCCTTTTTCTATGCTTCTGGCAAATTGGTCTGCCCCTAAAAGTTCATATAGTGCATCATACAAAGGACGCATATAGGGATCGACCTTACTCTGCAAATCTCCCGGTAAAAAGCCGAGGTTTTCTCCGGCTTCAACAGCCGGTCTGGTCAAGATAATACGTGAGACCTCGTGGGCTCGAAAAGCTCTTACCGCCATGGCTACAGCCAAAAAAGTCTTTCCTGTGCCTGCCGGCCCGATTGCGAAGGTTAGTTCATTCTTCGCCATAGCCTCTGTGTATAAGGCTTGTCCCCTGGTTTTCGGTCGGACCGGCCGCCCCTTAGCGCTTACACAAATGACTTCCCCATTGCTCGGATTATAGGTTTTCTCCCTGTCTTCCGATGCGGCCAGTATAAGCTGCTTTACCTGACGCTCAGAGATGCTGCCTTCTTTGTGGTATATATCAAGTAAAATTCGCCAAATTACTTCCGCTTGCTCACCAGATAAGTCATCTCCCTTAATCAGCAAACCATCATTTGATAAGGTCGTATCGACACAAAAAGCATCGTCAATCAAGGAGGCGTACGTATTTAAAACTCCCATAAGAGCAAAAGCTTCATCAGTATTATCAAGTATAATTTTTCTTTGCATGCTACCTCGTCTGTATCCTAAAAGAAGCATTCATTATTTAGCTTCTTTATTGATAGGGCTATTATACCATTAGTTGCAGTTCCTTTTTAACACTCAAATAATCCGCCGGCGGTTCCACAGTAAAAGTTCTTTCTTGCCCATTTCTGGGATCTTCAAAGGCAAGCAAACCACAATGCAGAGCTTGGCCGGTCAAGCCTAAGGATGCTCGTTTTCCCCCGTATACATCATCACCGATAATGGGCGTGCCAAGGTATTGTAAATGTACCCGTATCTGGTGGGTTCTGCCGGTCACCAGCCGGATGAGTAACTCCGCACTGTTGGGGAAGCGCTCTATTATTTCAAAATAACTTAGGGCTTCTTTGCCATCCGCCAGCACAGCCATTTTTGTTCGTTCTTTCGGATGGCGCCCTATTGGAGCATCGATGACTCCCCTCTTGCTTTTAGGCTGCCCCCAAACCAGGGCTAAATATTGCCTTGTCACTTTTCTTGCTTTAAAAAGTTCCTGAAGCTGCCTGTGAAAAGAATCGGTCTTAGCCACAAGAATAAGTCCTGTTGTCTCTTTATCTAAGCGATGCACTATTCCCTGGCGTGAATCTCCGCTCAAGCCGGATAAATTTCCTTGCGTATAATGTAAAAGAGCATTTACTAAGGTGCCGCTTATATTGCCGGGGCCGGGGTGAACCACCATGTGCCTCTCTTTATTAATGACCAGCAAATCTTCGTCTTCATAAAGGACGGCTAAGGGTATGTTTTCTGCCTCAATTTTGATAGGCGAAATCTCTAAGCTCAGCTTTCTTTCATCAACAAAAACCTCGTCATCTACCAAGACTTTCCGGGAGGGTTTGACCACGAGACCATTCAAGAGAATATCACCTTGTTCAATAAATTTTTTAATTTTATTTCGCGAGCATTCTTGTAAAATCTTACTGACGTATATATCAATACGTTCTTGATCATATTCTTCAGAAACAATAAATAACATACCTGCAATCCTTACTATTTTGCTGATTTTTTCTTGCATAAATATATGCTATCAATAAACTCGTCCATGGCTTGTTCATGAAATGAAAAGTACAGGATAAGGAGGAAGGTCCCTATAACAATAGCCATATCAGCTATATTAAAGCTCGGAAAATACCAATGACCGAATTTAAAGGTAAGGAAATCAGTTACATAAGAAAAAACAAATCGATCAATTAAATTACCCACACTACCGGCCAAAATTAAGCTTAGAAAATATTTTAATTTAGAATCACTAAGGCGGGTAAGTATCATAAGCAAAAAGAGCGTAGCTAGAAGCGAAACTATTTTTAGAAAGAAAGAGCCGGCTGCCTTATCTCCTAGAAAGCCCCAAGCCGCCCCTCTGTTCTCGACATAGGTTAAAGCAAAAAAGTTGCGGATAATTATTACAGGCTCATTCCCTTTAATAAAATACTTTACAGCAAATTTTGTCAGCTGATCAAGGACAACAATTAAAATGGCTAGTAAGGTCATTCCCATAGGCTTAGCTCCTCTATATTCCGATAGGGGGCATAAGCCGGTGAACTTATGGTCCCTCGAACTCTGGAAGAAAGCAATAAGCCCTGTCGGGCAAAAAACAGCTCAAAAATCCGTATGTCTTCTATCATCTCATAGATGGAGCGATAAGAATTGCGAATGGTATCCGCAGACAAGCCGGAATCTTCAAGATCCCATTGATAGAAGAATCCGGGGCTTAATAGGCCTTCTTGGGTAAAATAATTTGAAAAGAAAGTGAACTGCGAACTAATCTTGCCAAGCTCGATATTTAGAGTGCGATAATCTGTGGGATAAGACAATTCGACACAGGCTAACAAAAAGTCATATTCACCCCTCTGAGCAAAGGCAGCATATTCATCTTCACTTAACCAAATGAGCTCAGGCCTGGCTCCCAAATTGGTAAACAGCCGTTTAACATCAGACATAATTTCCCGATTAAAGCCATTAGAAACAGCAGCCAGGACTATTTTTTCATCTTTAATTTCCGCTTTTAAGTTATGCCAATCAGAAGTCGGGATGCCTGTATCCTGATAATATACAGCATACTTTCTCCGCCAATCCCGCATGCTATGGGGAAAAGGCAGTTGTGACTTCAGAGGGTTGTTTTTTGTTGTAAGAGCCATGGCATGACGGAATTGCCTGCATAGATTTATGTCGGAAAAGATATAGTTGGGGGAATGACCACTTAATAAGAAATAGAACTCTCTTGTCTCCTGGGCAACGGTGTGGATATTTTGTTGTAAAGCCATATTATGAAAAATTTCTTTTTCTACGAGAAGGACATCAATTTGTCCTTCTGTATAAGCCGTTAAGGCTGAATCAAAGCTGGGAAAGGCCTCCACTTTCAATTCGCTTATATTGCGTTTAGACCGGGAACTGGGAAGTAGATATAATACCTTTGTTTCTTGACTTTCTTTCTCCCCTTCTCCTGCTCCTGCATCTTCTTCTCCTTCTCCGACATCTTCTTCTGGCTCCCCTTCATCTCCGCTTTCCTCCGGAAGCTTAGTGGTCACTTCTGAGTCCTCCTCAATAGCTTGATTCCCGCTCAAAGGCGAAGAAACCGGTCGCATTTCCATGACATAAGGCCCAATTCCGGGAATTGGGTCAAGGGAAAACTTTTCCGTATATTCTTTGGGAATGAGGGGTAAACAAAGTACCCAGGGCAGCCTTTCGGCATGTTCTTCCAAATAAATGACAAAGCTTGACTCATCAATGACTTCAATTAGGCGAATTGCACGTAAGGCATTTTGCCCGTAAGGATCTGTCTCTAAAAAAGAAAAATACTCCGCTTGCTCAGTCATAGTGAAAGCGGTTGGTCCATCCTCGGAGTCCGGGTCGCCGCTTGCCGGCAGGGACTCTTGCCAATCATCAGCGATGGGTTCAGAAGAATCCCTGAATGTGATAAAGTGACTCGGCAGAAAGTCAGCAGGGCTCAAGCTCGCTGGGGCCGGAAACTCATCTCCCACAGGAAGGGGTTGATGTGCGTAAAGACCATAGCCCTTAGAGGCTAAATATTGTTCAAGATAAAATCGATAATATAGGATAGAGTAGGCAGCATCTTCAGCATGTAGCGGCTCTTTATGGCTAAAGCTTTCATCTTTACGCAAAGAAATATAAAGGGCAAGATGATTGTCGGACCACATCGCCTCTGCCGCTAAATCCTTCCGCAGCATTTCCTGGTCATCAATCATAAACAAACCCCGATATACCAAAGACATAATGGCCTGACCACTAAAGTCAAATGTACTTAAAGGGTTAAGATGCTGACGGTCCAGGAAAGCTAAAACTAAGCTTGTCTCCTCAGCTGCTGTGGAAAAAACAGGCAGTGATAATAGGCTAAGTATCAAAATTAAGCCACATGTAACAAATACTTTAACAACTTTTTTCTTACACACAAGTCCCTAACATCCTTTTATGACTTTTTATGACTTTCGCTCCATTGTATCACACTATAAATGGCTATAAAAAAAGAGGGGCTATCAACGGACAGCCCCTCTCTATGTAATCGTTATTTTGCAAACTATTTAGCGTAATCTATTACCCTGCTTTCGCGAATTAATTGAACTTTAATTTGGCCGGGATAGCTCAACTCGGTTTCTATTAATTTTGCCATATCATGAGCGGTCAAAATCATTTCATCATCTGTGATGTTCTCCGGTTGAACCATAACACGAATTTCGCGTCCGGCCTGCACAGCGTAGCTTTTTTCAACGCCGGCAAAAGAATTAGCAATGTCTTCCAGTTTTTCAATCCTCTTGATATAGGTTTCAATATTCTCATGTCGGGCACCCGGTCTGGCTGCAGAAATTGCATCTGCCGCACAAACGATACTCGAAATTAGATACTCTGCCTCTACGTCGCCATGATGCGATTCAATAGCATTAACAACAACATCATTTTCCTGATATTTTCTTGCCAAATCAGCACCAATTTCAATGTGGGATCCCTCTACATCAAAGTCGATAGCCTTGCCTAAGTCATGCAAGAGACCGGCTCGTTTTGCCAGACCTACGTCAAGACCGAGCTCCGCAGCCATTGCACCACTTAAGTGGCAGACTTCAATAGAGTGTTTTAGCACATTTTGCCCATAACTGGTTCTGTACTTCATATGACCAAGGAGCTTAACAATCTCCGGATGTAAGCCAACCACACCTGTTTCAAACACAGCTTGTTCACCGGCTTCCTTAATGGATTGTTCAACTTCCTTCTGCGCTTTATTCACCATTTCCTCGATACGAGCCGGGTGAATTCTTCCATCAAAAACCAACTTTTCAATAGCAATTCTGGCAATTTCACGTCTTATCGGATTAAAACTGGAGAGAATTACCGCTTCCGGTGTATCATCAATAACCAGGTCTACCCCTGTTAAGCTTTCAATAGTTCGAATGTTTCGACCTTCACGGCCAATGATTCGCCCTTTCATTTCTTCATTCGGCAGAGAAACAACCGACACGGTTGCATCACTGACAAAATCAGAAGCATACCTTTGGATGGAGGAAACAATGATTTCTTTTGCCTTCAAATCGGCTGTATCCCTTGCTTCTTCTTCCATTTTCCGGACAAGTACAGCCAAATCATGCGTTAACTCTTCTCTTGCTTTTGTCATTACGCGTTCTTCCGCTTCTTGACTGGAGAGGTTGGCAATACGCTCTAATTCTAGACGTTGCTCTTCTTCCGCATTTTTCAAGTTTGCCTCACGATCTTTGATGTGGCGTAGTCGATTGTCTATATCCCTATCTTTATTATCCAGTTCCTTATTTCGCCTGTCTAACTGTTCACTCCGCTGATATAAGCGATTTTCTTCATTGTTTAATTCATGTCTTCTTTCGCGAACATCACTGTCAAGTTCCAATTTAGCTTTATGTAACTCTTCTTTGGCTTGGATTAACAATTCGCGTTTTCTGTTTTCAGCAGATTTTTCCGCATCAGCAATTGTTTTTTCAGACTCTTCCTTAATCCGGATTCGCTCTTTTTCCAAGGCCTGGCTTTCTTTATCTAAACCTTTTTTATGGTAGGAAACAAGGATTATAAAACTCACAAAGGCACCAAGTGCTAGACCAAATATCAAAAATAGCCATTCTATGGTAATCACCCCCTATATTAAATTTTCAAGTTGCACTTCAAGTTGCACATTAACGAATTGTACGTCTATTATTGTATTGTTAGTAAATTCTATTGTCAATCAAGCGGGCTTAACAAACTTTGAAGGGAGAATTCATTTTGCAACACTTTGAACTCGTCGTTACAGAAAAATATGCGGGCCAGACGATAAAAGAAAGTTTGAGAAATCATTTTCAAATGTCTGCACGCTACATGAGAAAGGTAAGCCGTCTTGGCCAGGTTTTTCTTAATGGCAAAGAAGCAAAACTTTGGTTTCCAGTCGCAAAAGGTGATCTTTTAGAGCTCTTCATACAAGAAAGAGAAAGCAAATTGACTTTAAACTTTCCGGATGACCAAAAACCCTTATTTATTAACGAGGATTTTTTTGCCATCAGTAAAAAACCGGGGCAAGTTGTTCATCCTTGCCTTAACCCTTCCCTGGAAGATCTTTGCAGTCTGCTATCCGACAAGCCCTTGCATCCGGTCCACCGCCTGGATCGGGATACCAGCGGACTTGTTCTCATTGCATTAAACGGATATACCCACCATAGTCTGAGCCGGCAAACAATAGAGAAAAAGTATTTGGCTATTGTCCATGGGAAGCCTCAAAGAAGTGAGGGCATCATTGAGGCGCCAATCGCTCGTTCAAAAACCAGTATTATTGAACGAGCGATTGATGCCGAAGGGAAATATGCCAAAACGTCTTATCGCCTGCTATCGTCAAATGCAAATAACGACTATTCCTTGCTGGAGTGTATCCTCCATACAGGCAGGACACATCAAATACGAGTTCATATGAAGCATTTAGGCCACCCCCTTATAGCCGATACTTTATATGGCTACAACAATGAGGAGGATAAAGAGATGGACCGACAGGCACTCCATGCCTATTACCTGAGCTTTGACGAGCCTAAAAGTAAAAAGCGGATCACCCTTCGGGACCCGCTTCCTTATGACATGAAAAAGTTTCTCAAAGATAAAAGAGTGGCTATCCCCGAAGAACTTTTAGCCTAGTTTGGCATACACGACCTGCATGATTTCCTCATTTAATTCTATTGCCAGTGTAAGCAATTCCTCTGTCCGCTTTGCAGCCTTATCATGAATTTCTTCATCCTTAATCGTAGGCAGATTAATTCTTACATTGAGTAAAGCGGACTCACAAGCCGCTCTTGCTAATAAAGAAGCGACTCCCGCATCAGTAATGGCATTCTTATTTCCATATTCGGCAATTAAGGGCAAACACTTCAACACAGCAACACAGCGTTCTGCTGTTTCCAACGGAACTTGCATAGAGAAGACCGCTGCCTCGTCAATAGCTTCACGCCGTGCCCTTTTTTCCTCATCCGACTCTTTTGGCAAGCGGAAAGCCTTCATATAACCCATAAAGGCTTCTACATCCGTATCCATTAAGTCAAAAAGACGATCACCTAAGAGGTTCAGTTCTTCATGCTTTTCCTTCAATTTTTCTTGGATCTCTTCATCTAAGGCCAGGAAGGCTTTTTTTCCATAGCTGAGGGATAAAACCATTCTTCCCAAGGCGCTTCCTAAAGCTCCTACGATAGCAGAAATTGCTCCGCCTCCCGGTGCCGGAGCATCACTGGCCGTTAAGTCCAGTATCTCTCTCATGTCCATGTCTTTCATTTTCTTTTCCATTGCTTTTTCCTCCTTGTATTCTCTTTTTGGATTATTCTCTTCTCCCATCATTATTGTCTACGATAAAACATTATTTGTTCATTATACAGCTTTGAATTTCCGAAAGATTTAGCCGGCCATCATGGACAACATGCCTGCCCTGCTTAAATACATCAGAAACCCTATTTACCCCAAAATGATAGAAGATATAATCTACATTCTTTGCATCAAAAATTGTTAAATCCGCATACTTGCCTTTTTCCAGACTACCAATTTCCTTTTCTTTGCAAATGGCTTTAGCCGCATTGATAGTAACCCCTTTAAGAATTTCTAAAGGCATCATACCCATCCCAAGACAGGCCATGTCCATGGCCATCTGTAAGTTTTCGCAGGGTGAACTTCCCGGGTTATAGTCACTGGCAAAGGCAATCTTCACTCCTTTTTCCCACATTTTTCTCGCCGGGGCGAAATTTTCGGCACGTAAGAAGAGGGTTGTGGCCGGAAGCAAGACAGCGACCGTATCTGATGCGGCCATTTTTTCAATATCAGCATCAGAAATAGCCATTAAATGTTCAGCAGAAACTGCTCCCAGGTCGACAGCTAAGCCGGCACCACCCAAAGGAGCAATTTCATCCGCGTGAATCTTGATTTTGAAGCCTAATGCCTTCGCTGCTACAGCAATTTTTTCAGTTTCTTCCAAGGAGAAAATACCTTCTTCACAGAAAATATCACAAAAAGTGGCTAAATCTTCTTTTTTAATGGCAGGCATAAGCTCTTCAATCATAAAAGTGATGTATTCTTCATTTGAAGAAAATTCAAGAGGCAGGTCGTGCGCTCCCATGTAGGTAGAGACAATGCTTATAGCCTGTGTTCTATCTAGTTTTTTGTTAACCTTTAAAACCCTTAATTCCGTATCCTTATCTAAGCCATAGCCACTTTTTGCCTCTAGGCTGGTCGTTCCATGCAAGAGCATAGAAAGCAGTGTCTTATGCGCTTTTTCAAGAAGCTCGTCAAAACTGGCTAAGCGGGTCTGCTTTACCGTGCTCTTAATTCCTCCCTCCAGGTGGAGTTCCATGTAGGAAGAGCCGGCCAATTTTAGGGCAAGCTCATGCTCGCGAGAGCCCCCATGCACTAAGTGGGTATGAGAATCAACGAGGCCGGGCGTAATCGTCTTGCCACGGAAATCATGAAACACATGCGCTTCATTCCAGTGGTCCGGGCTAACTTCTCCGGGATAGACAGCTAAAATTCTATCCCCGGAGGTCATGATATAACCATCAATCAGTTCATTAGCTTTATTTGCCGTGTAAATTTGGTGTGAGCGAAATATTTGTATCTTTTCCGACATCCTAGCCCTCCAAAAGTCTTGCCTCAATAACTTGCTCCGTGGTGAAGTTTTCAAGTTGTAAATAATATGCGGCTGTATCAACCAAGGCAGCTAAAGGTACTAATCCGATTACTTCAGAACCAACGACATTTACTCCATAGCGGGCAGCTTCAATTTTAACCAGCTCAAAAACTTGATAAATATGCGACTTATTAAAATTGGTTAGATTCATTGAAACCTGTACTTGATTCCTATCGCTAAGTTCTACACCCATCCCCTTAACAAAGCGTAAACCTCCGCCAAGATAGCGGACCCTTCTGGCAATGCTGTCTGCAATGTCAAGCTTGTTCGTATCTAAATTAATATTGTAAGCTATAAGAAACTCTCTGGCTCCAACAGCAACGACTCCGGCTGAGGGATGAATTTCACCAGGCCCGAAATCCGGCTTCCAAGCTTCCTCTTTTATTTTTGCTGCAAAGCCTTCGAATTGACCCTTACGGATTTTCGCTAAATTTTTCCGCTCAGGACTACTTGCCGATTCTTCATAGAGATAAACAGGAATCTTATGTCTTTCAGCTATTTTTTCCCCAACACGTCTCGCCAGTTCATCACACTCTTTGATGTTGGTGTTTTGAATGGGAACAAAGGGAATAACATCTGTTGCCCCCATCCGCGGATGCTCACCCTCATGCTCACGTAGATCGATAAGGTCTGCCGCAATTCCGACAGCTTCAACGACAGTGTCTTCCAGAGCTTCCGGTGTTCCAACGAGGGTTACAACAGCCCGGTTGTGATCCTTATCCTGGCTATAGTCTAAAACCCTGACCTCACTGTTTGCAAAAAAGGGGCCTAAAATCTTCTGTAAAACTTCCGGGTCACGTCCGTCACTAAAATTGGGAACACATTCAATTAATTTTTTCTTTGACATTTTCTCCTCTTTCTATCTATTTCTTTCTGTATTATATCTGTGCCTCGTTATATCTGTGCCTCGACACGGTCGATAACCTCCGTATTGCAAAGCAAATCTGAAACCGCATGCATGTCATGGTACATAATTCTATCCCTACTATAGTGCGGAGTGACTTGGCGTACTTCCCACATCATTTGAGCGGTTCCTTTTCCGTATTCTTTAATCTTGCGTAGTTCACATGCCTGGGCAGCTACCAGCCATTCAATAGCGATAACCTCTCTTGTATTTTTGACAACTTCACGAGCTTTCCTGGCAGCAATAGCCCCCATACTGACATGATCCTCCTTATTTGCGGAAGACGGAATGGAGTCTACACTTGCCGGGTGAGCCAAAACCTTGTTTTCAGAAACCAGGGCTGCAGCTGTGTATTGGGGTATCATGAAACCGGAGTTTAAACCGCCATCATTTACGAGAAAGGCAGGCAGGCCAAAATTTAATTGCGGATTTACTAAACGCTCGATACGTCTTTCGCTGATATTGGCCAGTTCTGCTGTGGCAATTGCCAGAAAGTCCAATTGAAGTGCCAAAGGCTCACCATGAAAATTACCTCCGGAAATAACCTCACCTTCAGGAAACACTAAAGGATTATCCGTTACGGCATTCAGTTCAATCTCCAAAACTTTCCTGACATGTACTAAGGCATCACTGACCGCACCATGGACTTGAGGCACACAGCGCAGTGTATAGGCATCCTGCACATCTCCCTCTCTGGTATTTACAGAACTTGAGCCGGCAAGCATCTTCAGGAGATATTCAGCGGTTGCCATTTGTCCGGGATGGGGGCGAACCGCATGGACTCTGGGATCCAGGGCTTTCGTGATGCCCATTAATGCCTCGTAGCTCAAGGCTGCTGCTTGGTTTGCCGCCTTAAGCAGATACTCAGCATCATAAAGGGCAAGACTACCTATAGCGGCCATAACCGTTGTACCGTTAATGATGGCCAGGCCATCTTTTCCCTTTAAGACAATCGGCGTAATCCCGTGTTCTGCAAGAACTTCCGCACTTGGCCTCCGTTGCCCGTTTTCTAAAACTTCTCCCTCGCCAATCATGGTTAGGGCAATATGAGCTAAGTTGGCCAGGTCTCCAGAGGCTCCCAAAGAACCTTTTTGGGGAACATAAGGAATAATATCCGCGTTTAACATTTTTAACAAAATTTCCGGTGCCTCCCGGCTAACTCCGGAAAACCCGCTACAAAGCGTATTTAAGCGTAAGAGCATGATGGCTCTCACCTCTTCTGCCGAAAAGGGCTCACCAACACCACAAGCATGGCTAAGTATTAGATTTCTTTGTAAATCCTTATTTTGCTCTTCGCTAATAGCCACTCGTGAAAACTCTCCATAACCAGTCGAAATACCATAGGTAGGCACCTTAGATTCAACAATTTTTGCTACTACCTCCTCTGAATCACGAATCTTCTTTCTTGATTCTTCACTAATGTCGACTTTCCTTTTGAAACGGCTAACGTCGACTAAATTTTCAATAGTCAAATCATGGCCATTTAATATAAGGGGTCTATCCATCGTCATCCTCCTAAAGAATATTTTTTTCGTCCTCATAGTGTTGATGCAATAAATTTATCGCAAGTTCGCTTGCTGTTGCATCCTCCTCATTTCCCACTAAGAGGCGTGATAATTCTGCAACCCTTTCCTCATAACTTAGCTGCTTTGACAGTGTTTCTGTTCGTCCACCAAAAACATCTTTGTAGAACAGGATATGAGAATCAGCCATGGCTGCAATTTGTGCTGTATGAGATACGGCAATGCTTTGCCGCCTGTTCCCTAATTTATATAAGGCACGGCCCAATTTAAAAGCGGTATCACCACTAATACCGCTATCAATTTCATCAAAAATCAGTACCGGAATATCTTCAAGCTCAGCAAGAATGGATTTAATCGCTAAGAGAATGCGTGAAGCTTCTCCGCCTGATGCAATCTTCTCCAAGGGCATAAGGTCCTCTCCGGTATTGGGAGAAATATAAAAGCTTATCCTGTCCCTACCTTCCGCCGCCCAAAAATTAGCCTCTCCGGCTTTCGCTTTTTCTACACGAATCTCAAACTTGCTCCCTTGCATATTTAAGGAAGCAAGACTTTTTTCTATTTTATCGGCCAAGTCTTGCCCGGCATCATTCCTGACTTTGTGCATAGCCTCCGCAAGACTTTCCGCTTTACCTTCATCTTCGCGCAAGGCATTTCGCAAGGAGTGAAACGTTCTTTCACTGTCAATAAGCCTTTGCCTCTCCTCTTTACACTCCTCTAAAAAGCAATTGACCTCGTGCCAAGAAGGTCCGTATTTTCTTGAAATACTGTCCCATTTTTCAAGGGTCAATTGCAATTCAGAAATATCCGTCTCGTTTTGCAAGAGTGACAATAAGTACTCTTTCATCTCATCCAAAATAACTTTTAAGCAGTCAGAGCATTCCGCTAGGCGCAGGTTAAAGTTTGCTAAAGCTTCAGAATGTTTTTCTTGCTTATGGAGAGGCTGCATCAGTAATTCCAGAAGACTTAAAACACTATACTCACTTTCATCATCCAATAGCTTTATGGCTTCCTGCAAAGCCTGTTTTACTTGCTCAACAGCCATTAATTCACGGAATTTGTTTTTGAGATCTTCTACTTCTTTTTCACTAAGCATGCCCGCTTCAATCTCGGCAATTTGAAAATTTAAAAGATCCAATTGCCGTTCTCGTTCATGCGGATTAATACCCAATTTTTTTAAGTTTTTAGCTCCTTCGATTCGGCGCAAGCGGATCTCTTTCCATTCCTTCTTGAATTCGCTCAGCTGACCACCTGCATAGGCATCTAAGAGCTCTTGTTGCTTTTCCGTGTTGAAAAGCGTTACCTGCTCATGTTGAGCATGAATGGCAAATAAAAGGTCACCCAGTTCACGTAGTAGGGAAACGGTCACCATCCTGCCGTTTACCTTAGCCACACTACGTCCATTGATATCGATTTCTCGATAGAGAAGCAGCTCATCGCTTTCCTGTTCAAAGGCAGGGAGTCGCAGCCTCTCTAAGAGGTCCGGCGGGATGCGGTCCATAACGTTTTGAAAAAGACAAGTGACATCAGCCTGGTCAGCCCCTCGCCTCACAAAATCACGACTGGCCCTTTTCCCGCTAACAAAAGAAATAGCATCCAGAAAAATGGACTTACCTGCTCCTGTTTCTCCACTAACAATAGTAAGTCCATTTTTAAAGCTAAGCTCTAGCTCGCGTATCAGTGCAAAATTATGAATGGCAAGCTGTACCAGCATAGATCTCCCCTATCCGCTCAGACTGGGATCTATTTGAGATAGAGTGATTAAATGTTCACGCATAGCGGTCGCTTCTTCTTTGCTGGAGTTGGCAGCAAAAATAGTGTCATCCCCGGCAATAGTGCCAATAAGAGAATCCAGGTGCATAGAATCTAGGGCTGAGGCAGCAGCCTGAGCCATCCCGGGTAAGGTTTTTATAATTACCATGGCATCTGCTGTATGAATCGAAGTAACCGCCTCACGGAAAACTTTCATGAAACGGCCGGAAGCCCCTTCACCTGTTTGATTCATAGGCACATATTTTTGTTCTCCACTTGCCGTAGCAACCTTTATAATGCCTAATTCCTTAATGTCCCTTGAAACTGTTGCTTGCGTAACATTCATGCCCAACTCTTTAAGGGCTTCAACAAGCTCTCCCTGGGTTCCAATATTCTTAGTTTTTACAATTTGCAATATTCGGGACTGACGCGGATTTTTGGCTACTCTCATCGGTTCATCCCCCTTTCTTGTATTTTTTGAGGTAATCGCTGATAAAAACGATCACCGAATAAACGAATCATTTTAAAATAACGAGGAGAACGCTCAATGCGAATCCTACCTTGCCCAAACTTGTGCGACTTCTTACCGTCAGCAGAAACAACCGGATAAGAATCAGAGTCATTCAGGCGCAACTCAATTTTTGCACCACCCGGCGCTAAATAGCTTCTGTTGTGTAGGGTATGGGGACATATTGGTGTAATCACAAAAACATCCATAGAGGGATGAACGATAGGCCCCCCTGCAGCCAAGGAATAGGCCGTAGACCCTGTTGGAGTGGCAACAATTAAACCATCTCCCGGTATTTGTTCCACATGCATCTCATCGATTGAGACATCAGTGGTAATAATTCGCGAACCGGCATCTCGCATGACTACAACATCATTAAGCGCTTCACTTTCCAGTAAAAGTTTTCCCTCGTCATCATAAAGAGACATTTTGATCATCATGCGCTCTTCAATTTCAAAATCCTTTTGAACAATCTTTTTGACCGCATTTTCCATATCAGCCGGCTCAAACTCGGTAAGAAAACCTACGCTGCCAAGGTTAAGCCCTATACAAAGCTTTTCTCTGGCATTTTCAAGATGGGCAAGCGAAAGAAAAGTACCGTCACCTCCTAGAGAAATAATAATTTCACAATCAGCAAAATACTCTTCTTCTGTCTCGCATAATACGGAATGCTCAGCAAACAAGCTAGCTAACCTGTTCCTAGTCTTATATCCTGAATCACGCCTAGCATTAGAATATAAACCAACTTTCACTAACTAATCCGCCTTCTACTCCTCAAGCCAATCTTTAATTTGCATATAAAGACCTCCGGCATCAAGCTTCTCTGCTGCCAAAAGCTCACTACGACTTGCCTGTCCCCGCAAAGTGTCCTCAACACCGCATAATAAAATCTTACAACCCTCTGTATGCTGATTAATCAGCTTGATGAGCGGTTCAGCTAAGGAAAGATTTTTAATGCTTTCAGATATCAGAACAAGTCTTTTTGTTTTACACAACGAGTCCAGTATATCATCAAACTGCATAAAATTTCCACAAATGGAAGAATATAATTGTCCACAAAGACCACGAGCAGCTAACATGTCCCATGCTTTCAGGCTTTCAAAGGCTAAGGCACCTAAAACAATAGCTGTATACTTTTCGCCGGTTTTTAATAAACGTAGGCAATCTATCCTGTGGTCAGCAAGCGGAAGATGCCGGCAAATCAAATCCTTGGGGTAACGAATAATCATCGGATGATCGGCCTCCATAGCATAGTACATAAGATTTTTTACATCCTCTTTATCGGCGGGAGCATAAATCCTAAGATTAGGAAAATCCTTGAAGATGGAAAGATCGTAGAGGCCTTGATGAGTTTCACCGTCAGCCGGAACAAGGCCTGCCCTATCCAGCAAAATGCAAACCGGAAGATTTTCTAAGCAAATGTCATGTAATATTTGATCAACAGCACGTTGGCTAAAAGTTGAATAAAGGGCCAAGAAAACACGTTTGCCGGCAAGGGCAAGTCCGGCTGCAAGGGAAGCGGCATGCTGTTCCGCAATACCGGTATCAATAAAACGTTCCGGATAGGCTTTGGCAAAAGCGGAAAGTCCCGTTCCCTGTGCCATCGCAGCCGTAATAGCGAAGACATCATCTCCTTTTCCAAGCTCTAAAAGCAAATCAGAGACGTAGTCTGTAAAGCTGATTTTTTCTTCTGCCTGTCCGGACTCCGGTTTTTTTTCCGGGCGGCCGGTTTCAATTTCAAAAGGAGCAACGCCATGGTATAAATCAGGTGACTGTTCAGCCGGTTTATAACCATATCCTTTTTTTGTTACAACATGTAAAACAACCGGCTTGTCATAGTCTTTAACAGCTTCCAGATATTGAATAAGCTCTTCCAAATTATGGCCGTCAACCGGGCCATAATAGCGAAAGCCCAAGTTTTCAAAGAAAATACTCTCCTTATGCAAAGACTGTCTTATCCTGCTTTTCACCTTTGAAAAGATTTTTCTGATAGTTTTTTCAATTCGTGGCCATTTATGCAGGGTGTTTTTAAAATCTTTCTTAAAAACACGGTATTTTCTGGAAACACGCAACCTGTCTAGATGCTTGGAAAGTCCGCCAACGTTCCCGTCAATCGACATTTGATTATCGTTTACAATAATCTTTAAAGGAGCCGGGCCCTGTCCTGCATGATTGAGGGCTTCAAAGGACATTCCGCCTGTAAGTGCCCCGTCCCCGACAAGGGCTATGGTGGAGCGTTCTATTCCGTCAATGAAGTCAGCAAGCTGGTAGCCTAAAGCAATAGAAATAGCCGTACTGCTATGCCCGGCATCATAGTGGTCAAAGGGGCTTTCACTTTGTTTAGGAAACCCGGAAAGGCCATCTTTTTGGCGTAAAGAGTGAAAATTATCAGCACGGCCACTTATCAGCTTCCAGGTATAAGCCTGATGGCCGACATCAAAAATCAAACGATCCTTTCCCGGGGAAAAATCGAATACATGAGCTAAAGCAAGCGTCAATTCAACAACTCCTAAGTTGGAAGCCAAATGACCTCCATTTTTAGAAACTGTTTCAATAATCTTTTCTCTGCAAGCAGCAGCTAGCGCTTCAAGAGCCGGAAGGCTGTAAGCCCTAAGCTCATCAGGAGAATCAATCGACGGGAGAAAAGCTTCCATTAATAGGACCTCGCAAAAATTTTCTTCACAAAGGCTTTCAGCAGTCCACAGTCAAAACCTTTTTGCCTCAATTCAGATAGTTTTTCCTGAATTTCCTCCTGATAGGAAAGCAGCAGTTCAAGAAGCTTGTTTCTTCCATAAAATGCCAAGGCTGTAAACTTCCCGTCACGAAGATCTTTCCCCGTATTCTTTCCCAGTATCCTTGCATCAGCATCAATATCTAGCAAGTCGTCTTGAAATTGGAAGCTTCTCCCCAGCAAAACAGCAATATCTTCGAAGCAGAGTCTGATATCACTGCTGACCTCTGCAAGAATGCAAGGAAGCACTAGGGCAACGCGAAAGAGGGCTGCTGTTTTCAAATCAATCATTTCCAGGACTAGAGCTTCGCTCTTTGATTCTTCCGCTTTCCCCATGGCCTCAAGATCAATTACCTGCCCCCCGACCATGCCGCTAAAGCCGGAGGCTTTAGCAAAATAAGCGGCTGCAGACCGGGCGGCTAAACCGTCAGCACACCTGCGAATCAGAATTTCCATAGCACGGTTTAAAAGAGCGTCGCCGGCCAAAATGGCTATGGCTTCACCAAAAACAATGTGATTTGCCGGCTTACCACGCCGCATATCATCATCATCCATTGCCGGCAGGTCATCGTGAATAAGGGAATAGGCATGAATCATCTCAAGAGCGGCAGCATAGTCTAAAAGCACCTCCTCGGGTAACGAAAAAATCTGCCCACTCAAATACAAGAGAGTGGCTCTAACCCGTTTTCCGCCGTTTAAAACACTATAGCGCATGGCGGATACTAGCCTGTCATAAGAGGATTGAGTCAAGGCAAGCTCTGCTGACAAATGCTCTTCCAGTTTTTCTAGAAACAAGATTGAATTTTCTGAAAATATCCGTCTAGTCATCGAAGGAAATTTCCTTTTCCAGTAATTCGCCTTCTTCACTAAAAGAAAGGATACTCATTTTTTCCTGCATGTCCCGGAGGATGCCGGAACAGTGCTTTGCTAAGGCTACACCTCTTTCGTATAGCATCGCTGATTCCTCAAGCTTCACTTCACCTTGCTCTAAACGCTTTACAATTGTCTCCAGCTCGGCAATGGCTTCCTCGTAGCTAAGTTCAATCTTTACTTCTTCTTTATTCATAATTTTTTCCTTTCTCCTCGCCTAATTCACATGAATTTCCTTGGCACAAGCCTTAACTTCCCCATCAGCAAAAACAAGCTGTAAAGGCATATCTTTTTCTATATCCTGAGCCTTGGTCAACAGTTCACCGTTTTCGTCAAAAGCAGCAACAAAACCGCGTTGAAGAGTTTTCCAAGGATTGAGAACGTCTTTCTTTTGCTTTAATAAGCAAAGTTCATTTTCCTTCCTGTCATAGATTCGCCGGTAGGCAAGCTGAAGCATGTTAATTAAATTTTCCAGCCTGTCTTGACGCAAGGTCAAAGAATGCTTGGGTGAGCGAAAAACAGGGTGCATATAAATTCTATCTAAGCGCTGTTCTTCATTTTTTAAGCCGGCCTCAATGTGATAAACCAGCCTTTTACACAGACTTTGAAGAGCTTGTCTTTTCCAAGCAAGCGTATTCTGCCCAACACGCTCTAAACGATAGAGCATGTCCTCCAGTTGTTTATACAGTTCTTCCTTGACAGGCACCGCAAGCTCAGCTGCAGCCGATGGCGTTGGCGCTCTTAAATCAGCAACAAAATCCGAAATACTAAAATCGATTTCGTGGCCAACAGCAGAAATTACCGGAATCTTTGAGGCTAGGATGCTCTCGGCAACAATTTCCTCATTGAAAGCCCATAAATCTTCAAGTGAACCACCACCCCGACCAACAATTAAAAGATCAACATCATTTAAGGCATTAAATAATTCGATGGCCTTGGCAATCTCTCCGGCTGCTCCCTCCCCTTGCACGCGCACCGGGATTAGCTGCAGCTCCAGTCCCGGCATACGTCTTAGGCTAACTTCAATAATATCTCGGACAGCAGCCCCATGACTTGAGGTCACAAGGCCTATTTTTTTGGGTAGAAAGGGAATTCTTTTTTTCCTCTCCGGCGAAAAATATCCTTTTTCCTCAAGTTTCTTTTTCAACTCTTCAAATTCCTGCCAAAGCTTGCCAATACCGGCATGAGAAATTGAGCGCACATAAAGCTGATAGCGCCCGTCACGCTCATACAAGCCGACAGCGGCTTGCACGATAATAGCATCACCGGCTTTAGGTAATTCTTTTTGCCGGGCAACATCACTTCGAAACATGACACAAGAAACCGCAGCCGCAGGGTCTTTAAGCGTAAAATAAAAATGTCCGCTGGGATACAGTTTTGGCGAGGAACATTCACCTTCAACTTCAACATTAGCCAATCGTGGATTATTCAAATAGGAGGCTACAATAGCATTTAGCTCGCGAACACTAAGAGCCCTCTTGCTCATTTCTTTTCTCCCTCTTTCTTTGTAAGCCGCCTAATACCGCATTGATATAAGATCTGGCATTATCATCGCAATATCTTTTGGTCAGAATAACGGCTTCAGAAATTGCTACGGCATCCGGAACATTCTGATTAAAATCCATTTCAAATAAAGCAAGGCGCAAAATATTTTTATCTAAGATAGGCAAACGCTCAAAACGCCATCCGATAAGCATCGGCTCTATTTCCGCATCAAGGCTGTCTTTATGCCTTTGCACCCCTTCAACTAAAAAATCAAAATAGGCCAATTCTTCCTTGCCCATAGGAAAAGAGTCAAGGAATAAGCGCCGTTGTTCTTCTCTATCCTCATCATGAATGGATAACTGATAGAGAAAACGCAGGGCATTCTCTCTTATTTCACTTCGTCTCACAAAAACTCCTTACCTAAAAAATCCCGGTGGGAAAATTTTGTCCAACAGCTCTTTAAGGCCACCGTGCCGCTGAATCAAGCGAATGCCGAGCACATAGCCCAAGCAAGTCAAAAATAAAACAAAAAGAGTCCTCCAAAAGCCGAATGTCACCAAAAGGAGACCGACTACAAATCCTAAAATCCCCCCTTTAGCTCCGCTGTTAAGCTGGGATATATCTTCCGCAATTTGCCTGAGTAAAGTTTTTCTTTCCGGAGTTCTCATGTTTTATCACCGTCCAACACGCGAGGATACTTCATCTACTTGGCTAACTTTTATCGGTACTTCAACAACTTCAATACCGGTATAGCGCTCTATATCCTTCTTAACCCGCTCCTGTACACGGTTCATCATGGTAGGAATCTCAACGTCCGAGTAGGCTGTCAAATTTAAGCTAACCGATATTTTATCACCTTCTTTGGGGGCTACTCTTGCTTTGACTGTCTTAACACCGGATTGAGCCGTCTTGGCCGCATTTAGAGCGATGCTCTCAATAGCATCAACACCGATATCAATGGTACCCAGATTACTCGACCGCACTCTTGCCTTATGGAGTCTGCCACTCATTATAGCAAGCAGCATTACTGCTGTACCGGCTATAAATAAAGCTATTGCGATAACAATAATGGCCGGCCTCCAGGTCGGATCTTTTTGAATCCTTAACAAAAATGCAATCATGCCGCTCATAACCAGTTCTGATAAAAACATCAAGATGGTTAATAATGAGCTAACTGCAATAAGAAAGGAAAAAACTATGCTCAATACTCTTGACCATCGGCTCATGAAGTAGGAACCTCCTCTATCACACCCATAACCTGAACATTGACTTCGTTCACAAGGAGCCCCGTAAACTCTTCAACATCAGATTTAATCCGTTCTTGGACTTCCCAAGCAACATCAGGGAGTATACATCCGTAATACATAATAGGGTATACATCAATATTGACTATAGCAGAATCGGACCGATCAAAACGAACGCGGACTCCTTTTCCATAGTGCTCGGCACCAAAGGCCTCCTTCAAGGAAACCACAAGTCCGGAATCAAGGCTTGCTACTCCGGAAACTTGCATAGCTGCCTCAGCAGCATACTGGGCGATAAAGCCTTGAGATAAACTCCGCTCCCCTTTTATTGATGTATACTCACTATAATCGACCATGACAATAGACTAACCTTTGGCTCTCTCCATGTAAGTCCCGGTTCGGGTATCAATACGGATTACATCACCCTGGTTGATGAACAGAGGAACGCGCAATTCCGCACCAGTTTCTACTACACATGTCTTGGTCGCATTTGTTGCTGTATCACCGCGAACACCCGGTTCGCATTCGGTAACAAGCAGTTCAACAAAATAGGGTAGTTCGATGCTGATTACTTCACCTTTATGTGACACCATATGGACTTCCATATTTTCTTTTAAATAGGGCAGACCATCAGCTATAAGCTCTTTATCGACAGGAATTTGCTCAAAGTTTTCCGTATTCATGAAATAATATAAATTACCGTCATTATAGAGGTATTGCATGTCGTTTCTATTCAAATAGACTTCTTCAAATTTTTCTGTTGGAGAAAAGCTGTGTTCAACAACGGCTCCTGTTCTGATATTTCTATATTTCGTACGAACAAAAGCAGCACCCTTTCCGGGTTTTACATGCTGAAACTCTACAACTGTATAAAGCTGTCCATCCATTTCAAAGTTTACACCGTTGCGAAAATCTCCTGCACTTATCATCTTATTATCCTCCTCGTATATGTGGTCTTATTAACTCATATATTTTATGTCATAGGCTTAATCTCTGCAAGATTTACCCCTTAAATTCTCGGGGCTGTTTCCGCTTTTGCAGGATTTTGCCCAAAAATACATAATATTTTTTCCAGATAACGCTTAAATCTTAAAAAGCCTTTTTCTTTACCGCCTAAAGGTTCAACCAATAAGACCGGGGCTCCTAGAAATCTTCCACACCACAAGTCGGTAAAAATTTGATCACCTGCCAAAAGAACTTCCCGAGGACTAAGCTTATGTGTGTTCAGATAGCGTTTCACCTGATAGGTCAAAGGTTTGGCCGCCTGGCCTACATAGGGTAAATTATAAGGGGCACAAAATTCCTCTGCCCTTTCTCTTTTTGCATTCGATAGAATAGCAAAACTCAAACCGGCTTCCTCGAGCGAACGACAAACTTCCTTGGTACGCCGGCCGGCTTTTTTTGCCCCATGTTCTTCTAAAGTATTATCAACATCAAGAAAAACGTGACTGATACCCCTCTCACGCAACTGAAGCCAATCCACCTTAAGTAAATCGTCAGTGTAATAATCAGGAATAAAGAATTTAGCCATGACTTCCTCCCCTTCTTTACTGTCCGCTTGATTATAGCATGTATTTAAAGTAAAATATTTCCGCTAAATACGTCCTTAATGGAAGAATTCCCCGGTGAGGTTGCTCGATGAAAGTTGTAAAATTTGGTGGAACATCTCTTGCCACAGCTGAACGTTTTAAAACGGCTGTTGATATTATTCTTAGCGACCCGGAAAGGCGTGTCTGTATTTGTTCGGCACCGGGAAGGCAAACTAGAGAGGATATCAAGGTTACGGATCTTCTCATCCAATTGGCAGCTGCTGAGGATGCTCAACAAGCAAGTCTCTTCCGTCAAAAGATAGAGAATCGCTTTACTCAAATTTCCAAGGATTTACAGCTGGATACAGATGATATCTTAGGCGGAGCGCCCATAATCGATTTTTTGGAACAAGAAGAGCATAATGCGCTCAACGAGCAGGATAATCCCTATGACCGTCTGCTTCCACTTGGAGAATTTTTTTCAGCCTCCTTGATGGCCTCCTATTTACGGAAACGAGGTGTCAGGGCAAAACTCATTGATGCCGGAGAAATAGGCATCCACGTCTACCACGGAAAAGAAAGTTATCATGTCCACAACAAGTCCTTACGCTATTTGCGGGAAAATTTAAATGAAAGCTTAAAAGAGTTCGAGATTATTGTAGTCCCCGGCTTTTACGGAAAAGATAAATGGGGGAAGCGACGCCCTCTCTCACGTGGCGGATCAGATGTTACAGCAAGTTGGATTGCCGCCGCACTATCGGCATCTTGCGAGATTTGGACGGATGTTAGCGGGGTTTATGAGGCAGATCCAAAGTTGATACCGGCCGCTTGGTCAATTCCCTTTTTAAGTTATGATGAAATGTTGGCTATGGCACGTTTTGGCGCCCAGGTTCTCCATCCTGAGGCAATCAAGCCAATTCTAAAGGCCGGACAAAAAATGTTTATAAAGAATTCTTTTAAACCAAATGACTTTGGTACCGAAATAAATGAGTATAATTTGAGTAAGCGGGTTGCTCCACTTGCTGTCAGCATGAAAAGAACAAGTATCACAAATCTTATTGCCCTTAACGGTGAAGGTATTGAAGAGCGACAAGATTTAGCAAGACGCGGCTTAGCTCTCATGCAAAGTATCGATAAGAATGCCCAGATTATCGATGAAGTAAAAACTCCGGCCTGCCTCCTTTACACAGTTAGGGATGAATATGCCCTTCAAGCCTATCGAGCACTTTGGTTTAATTTTATTGAATTGAGCAGTTGGAACCCTAGCGGAGAGTATAATCTAGTATCTCCGAAGTATTGATGATGCCGGAAAAATAGCCCAGCGGATTGGAAAGGCTTCCGCCATTGACAGCAATACGGTCAAAATGGACATATTTTCTTGCAAAATAGTGATATGGCTTAGGGCCTTGGCCAAATAATATTTTCAAACCCCGGTTTAGCATAAAGGATAAGGCCTCTTCATTTTGATAAACATGGCTTCCATTGGGAAAAACAAAGCTATGTACTTCATCAAGCCAAGGAGTCATTAGAGAAGCCCATTGGTCAATTTCACGACTTAACTCTTCCCGGTTTAAATTGGCTGTATCGTAGCCTACATAGCCTGCAGAGGCAAAATCCCACCCCTTTTTTATCAGATAATTCATCAGGCCCGACACTTCTTCGCGGTGGGCAAGCAATTCTTCTTCCGTTACATCAGGGTATACTTCACCAACTCTCGCCCAAGCTTCTTGGCTGCCCACAACCTCCTCTTGGGAAATGGTAAAGCCGAAGAGGCTTTCATCACAATTTAGAGCGATAACCGCCTTTGCACCATCAAAAGAAAAATCAGGATGTTCAGCCAAAAAATCTTCTAAAATCGGAATCGCATCTAAATGTCTCCCCTTCGCATCTCCTGCTTCCGCAATAATGGCGCCGTCTTCCATATATAAGCGGCTGGCTGTTCCGGCTACTTGATTTAAAACAGAATATTGCCAAGAGTCAAAAACTAAAATAACCGGTTTCTTACCGTTAGGCACAACAAAGGAGGCATGGCGTTCCGGCCAAGCTTCAATTTGTCTGGGTGATACGAGAACATAGTCATTCTGATACAGCTGAAGAAGAAAGTTTTCAAATTCTGTAGTTGTAATCAAGGCGCTGCGGGCATAAGCTTCTTCTATGCTTCGGGAAAAGGCAAGTTCCGGCCTGGCAACCAGAGGGCGAACCGCAAACACATCAACGAGACCGTCCCATGTCTTTAATGATACGGGTAACTTGCCATCGCAAAAGGCCAGGCGCTCACTAAGTTCCTTGCGTTCGGGAAAGACCTTGTACATTAATTTTAGCAAATTATGAGCGGTATAATACTGTTCAGCCTCAATCATATTACTAGTTAAGTTCATTAAGTTGGAATATTCCCGACGCTGATAGGTTAAAAGGCGAAAACTTGCATAATCTCTGGCAAATCTGGATCCCTTATCATCAGTGGCTAAACTCTCCCAAGTTTGCCAGGTAAGTTGCCAGTTTTCCCCTTTTTCAAGTTCTTCCGCCCGTTTAAAATCGGCTATTTTCTCAACAAGACTATCTTTTTGTTCCATCAAATCATTAATAAACAAAGTCATCGGGCGAACATCGATAAAATTTCTCAAGACATGATCCCAAGTTTCAGGGCTAACTTCACCTTCCAGTAAAGCTTCCGTTAAAGAACGCAACTCAGGAACAATATGCATTGAAGTAAGAAATTTCAGCTGAGACATATTTTCCTTCTCTTCAGCCGTCAAATTTTCTCCATTCATGACGCGCTCTACAAGTATGGCCAACCGCTCTCCAACAGTAGCTTCAATGGCAAGCTGAACCTCTTTCATGGGGAGCCTCTTGTCCAGCGAATTATCCAAGTCAGTTGCCTTGCGCTGGATCTCGTAATAGATGTTCATGGCCTCTGCATACTGTACATTATCCAGGGCCTCAACGAAGGTCTCGTAAGCCGCTTTATTATCTTGCTTAATCCTGAACAAGATAAGGCTGACAACAAAAACAGCAGATAGGAGGGCTATTAAGACATACAGCACAGCCTTCTTATTGATGGCCCGCTTGGGCTTATCATATATATATTCGTTTTTCTTTATCATTCTCCGTTAACTGTCCTCAATCTTGCCATTCAAATTGCAATTGTTTTTCTTGCAACAAATCATCTTTTATATAGCGACCACCGGCCGGTATTGTCCTGACTCGATAATAGGCAAGATTCTCCGCCTCATCAGAAGCAACTAAATGGGCTTCGGAAAGCTTACTTGATTTCGTCATCGTCATTAGCCTTATACCCTGCGAGTTGCGCGTTTTCTTATAGGGTACCAAGTCACTATCCACTAAAATCATACGCGCTTGAGTGGAAATAAGAATCATGTCTCCCGCAGCTTCCGGTTCAGCGAGAGGAAACAAGGCTACCAATTCCGCACCGCCATAGACCGCATTAAGCAATTTTTTGCGCCTGTTTTTTGTTTCATAAGAATTTGTAGAAATTTTAACGGCACGACCATCTGCGAAAAGCAGCATCAGGTAGCCCTCAAAGTCAGAGGTCGCATGCATCTGAACAATGTCTTCCCCTGCCTCAAGCTCGACTAAGTTAGGTGTGAACTCACCAAATTGAGAGGGTTTATGGTCTTCAATCTCATGGGTTAACAGTTTATAGACATTTCCCTTATTACTAAACAAAAGAATCTCCGACTTATTAGTCGTATCCACTTCATTAATGATTCTGTCATCATCTTTTAGTTTTAAATCACCGGCACTGCGTAGTGAGGTAAGGGGCAATTTCTTTAAATAGCCATGCGCCGTAAAAAACAACTTTAAGCGATAGTCCTCAACAACCTGCTCAATCTTTAGACGCTCTGCTTTTTCAGCCTCTATGAGTTTTGTTTTACGCGGTTTACCATACTTTTCACCATATGTCTTCAGCTGATCGGAGATGACTTTGTCTAAGAGCTTCTCATCTTGCAAGATAGCATTTAAGTCATTAATTTGATCCTCAAGAAAACCTATTTCCTGGGTCCGTTTTAGGAGATATTCTCTATTGAGATGACGCAATTTAATTTCCGCAACATAATCCGCCTGTACTTCATCAATAGAAAAGGCCGCCATGAGGTGTGGTATGACATCCGCCTCTTTTTCTGTTTTACGTATAATCCGGATAGCATAATCAATATCGAGAAGGACACTTTCCAGAGCGCGAAGCAAGTGAAGTTTTTCTTCCAGCTTTTTTTTATCATATATTAGTTCACGAGATAAACACTGCCTACGCCAGGAAATCCATTCCAATAGAATTTCCCGGACACCAAGGACTTCAGGCTTATTATCAATAAGGATATTGAAGTTGCAGGAAAAGCTTGAAATCAAGGAAGTCAAATTTAAAAGCTTCTTTAGAACAAAAACAGCATCAGCATTTCTCTTCAAATCCAGTGTAATACGCAAACCATTTAAATCGGTTTCATCGCGAACATCAATAATTTCTTTAATCTTACCATTTTTGATATTTTTGTTTATATCCTCGATAATTGCTTCTATACTGGTCGAATACGGTATTTCCGTTATTTCAATGCGGTTCTGCTCTTTGATGATTTCTGTTTTAGCCTTCATTTTAAAGCTGCCGCGACCTGTTTCATAGATTTTTTCAATTTGCTCTTTCTCATAAATAATATTTGCTCCGGTAGAGAAATCCGGGGCCGGCATATATTTAAGGATATCAGCCTTCCTGTTCTTGATGAGTGCACGTGTTGCTTCACAGCACTCTTTCAGATTAAAAGAGCAAATATTGCTGGCCATACCAACCGCAATGCCCTGATTAGCATTAATCAGCACAGTAGGAATAGCTGCCGGAAATAGCACCGGTTCTTTCTGTGTACCGGAATAGTTATCCACAAAGTCCACGGCATTCTTTTCAAGTCCATTAAACAGAACTTCGCAACTATCGTCTAAACGAGCTTCTGTATAGCGGTAAGCAGCATATTGCATATCACGCGAGTAGACCTTGCCCATATTCCCTTTTGAATCAATCCAGGGATGGATCAAAGCCTCATTCCCCCTTGTTAAGCGAACCATCGTTTCATAAATTGTCTGGTCGCCATGGGGGTTAAAGGCCATCGTTTGTCCAACAATATCGGCACTTTTTGCCCTTTCCTCCCCGGTGAGTCCCATCTTATACATGGTGTAAAGCACCTTGCGCTGGGAGGGTTTAAACCCGTCAATTTCAGGAATAGCCCGAGAGACTATAACACTCATGGCATAGGGCATATAATTATCTTTTAGCGTGTCCGTAATGGGAACTAATTCAGTTTCACCGGGATGACTCCCCTCTGCAAATGCAGAATAATCCATATCTTTAGCTGGCTCAACCGCATTTTTCTTATCTGTTTTTTTCTTGGCCATCTTAACTCCTTATATAGCGAATATAATGAAGATATTGTGGACTACACAACGTCCAGCATATCCATATATTTATGACCATTTTCTGCAATATATCTTTTCCGACCCTCAAGATTATTGCCGAGCAAGGTATCAAAACACTCACGGACCGATTCTTCATCTTCCGGAAAAACTTGATATAAGCGGCGGGTTTCCGGATTCATTGTGGTTAGCCACATCATATCCGGTTCGTTTTCGCCAAGACCTTTTGAACGCTGAATGTGTAATTTACCTTTGCCCAAGGAGTCAATAATATCATTCTTTTCTTTATCGCTATAGGCAAAATAGGTTTTTGTCTTTCCCTTGCTCTTATGACTTATCTCGAAAAGCGGCGATTCAACAATGTATATCTTCCCCTCTTCAATTAATTTGGGTGTCAGGCGATAGAACATGGCCAAAATTAAAGTACGGATTTGAAAGCCGTCAACATCGGCATCGGTGCAAATAATTATTTTATCCCAGCGTAAGCCGTCCATATCAAATTCAGCAAGGTCACGTTTTTTCTTTCCCTCAATATGGATGCCACAACCTAGGAGTTTAATTAAATCCATGATAATGTCGTTGCTGAAAATCTGGTTGTAGTTTGCCTTAAGGCAGTTCAAGATTTTTCCGCGGAGCGGTATTACGGCCTGGAATTCCGCATTCCTTGCCATTTTTACAGAACCTAGAGCAGAGTTACCTTCGACGATATAGAGTTCCCGCCTATTTATATCCTTGGTTCGGCAGTCAACAAAATTATTCACGCGATGATAAATATTATCAATCTGTCCACTCAGTTTTTTCTTCAAACTCAATCTCTGCTTTTCAGCATTTTCTCGACTTCGCTTATTTACAAGAATTTGCTCGACAATGCGATGGGCCTCTTTCTGATTTTCAATAAACCAAACCCGAAGGTTTTCTCGTAAAATTTCCGTCAAAAAGGCTTGGATATAACGGTTATTAATCGCTTTTTTTGTCTGATTCTCATAAGAAGAAAAAGTGGAGAAGGAAGAGATGATGATAACCAGACTGTCCTCAATGTCCTTAAAGGATATTTTACTTTCCTCAGCCTGATACATGTTTTGTTCCTTGGCATAGCGGTCAAATTCTGCAACAAATGCCGACCTTGTCGCACGCTCAGGGGATCCGCCATACTCCAGCCAGCTTGAGTTATGGTAGAACTCAATCCCCGGATTACTGTTGCTAAAAGCATAGCTGATTTCAGCTTTTACTTGATATTCCTCTTTATCCTGGCGGTCTTTACCCCGTCCCTCTCGTGCAAAATATACAGGTTCGCACAGGGCATCATGGCCAAGCAACTCCTCAACATGACCCTTGATACCATCCGGATAGATGTAGTCTTCCTGTAAACCACTGGCTTCATGTATCAGTCGGAAGGTGACGCCGGCATTAATGATGGCCTGTTGGCGCAAAACTTGCTGAAAATAGTCAAGAGGTATGGAAACATCGGTAAAGACTTCGCGGTCAGGTTTCCAGAATTGTCGCGTTCCCTGTTTTTTCCCTTTATATTCAGTCTTCTTAAGACCACCGATATTTTCACCTTTTTCAAAATGAAGTTCATAATGGTAACCATCTCGATAAACGGAAACGTCAAAGAACTCTGAGGCATATTGTGTAGCACAAGCTCCCAAGCCATTTAAGCCCAGGCTGTAGTTGTATGTCCCGCCACTTGTATTGGCATATTTCCCGCCGGCATATAGTTCACAATAAACAAGCTCCCAATTATAGCGTTCTTCATTCTTGTTATAGTCAAGAGGAATACCTCGCCCCTCGTCAATAACCTCAATAGCATGATCTTTGAACACAGTAACCGTAATTAGACTGCCATAGCCCTCTCTTGCCTCATCTATGGAATTAGAGAGAATTTCAAAAAATGAATGTTGGCAACCAACTAAATCATCAGAACCGAAAATTACACTTGGCCTCAGGCGAACCCGATCAGCCCCTTTCAGTGCACTGATACTTTCATTGTCATATCTTTGTTTTTTTGCCATGGATTCCCTTTCAAAATAACTTTGTTTACCCTTTTAATTATATAGCAAACCATTTTATAAGACAAAATCCGCCTCTAAAAAATGCCGGACAATGCTGCAGATGACACAAACTTGCTCAAGCTTTCCACAAAGCCGATAAAATGCTAACACTTTATAGAAATAAAAAAGCCTTGAAAGCCGGTTACTTCGACCTTTAAGGCTTTGGTGAGCACATGAGGATTCGAACCTCAGACCTACGGCTTAGAAGGCCGTTGCTCTATCCAGCTGAGCTATGTGCCCGTAAATAAATGGAGCGGGTGAAGGGAATCGAACCCTCGTATTCAGCTTGGAAGGCTGATGTTCTACCATTGAACTACACCCGCATCCTTGTGCATTAATCGCCAGTAGTTTCTTTTTTAGCGCCAAGACATAATACCGCAAATTATTTATCTTGTCTAGTCCTGAGGATTCAAATATTCTGCATAGACATAGCCCTCTGTCCCATCTTCCGTTCGAACGTATATCCAGCCCGAAATCTCAGGCGTCAATTGTATGACAACTTCCCCCCGCTTCACACTGGCAAGCAGGGCGGAGGTTGAGTCTTTGGCCTGTCGGATTTGTAAGTTGTTGACCTTGACGACTGTGGCAATTTCCAAATTTGTTTCTGCGGGAATTTCTGCAAAAGCATCAGAATAAGGCTCTTCTTCCAAGGTTTCCTGACTTGATTCCTCAAGGGAAAGCTTGTTTTTATCAACCTTTTTCCCTTCCTTGATGAAAAGAGCCGTTAGCAGTACAAACAAGACAATTAGTGATGTAGCAAAAAAGCGTGAATAGAATTTTTGGTCCGGCCATAGGTTGAAAAACTTCTTTATCAGTTGTTTTATTTTTTCGAGTAAGGGCTCAATCCGCCACTCGCGAACTCGCTCAAAATATTCATCCATCGGCTTTCTGCGTGCTTCAAAGGCCCTATGTGTTGATTCGCGCTCTTCCTTATAACGCTCATTTAACAAGTCAATAGGCTCTGTTTCTTGCTTACTCCCCCTTAGGCTGCCTAATTGCGGACGGTTTGTAACCGGCGGAGTCTTTCGGGGAAGTAGGCGGGTCGACCTTTTACGAGTATCTTTGGGCAAAATCAATTCTTGCCCTTGGATTACGCGTGAGGCTTTTGAACGTTGAACCGCCTTAGAAAAGTGTTCTGCCCGTGAAATACGTCGAACTTCTTCACTTAAATTTTCTTCAGAATGACCTTTGTATATACGATTGGCTTCTACCCTTTGAATCTCCAAGGCAAACCAGCTTTGTTCAAAATCAAAACCATATGTCTTACCAAGATTAACAAGTCCCTTCATTATAGTGAACACCTGTTGCCCGGAAGAAAAGACTTCTTCCAGGTGGGTCGTATTGAACTGGTCGATAAACTCCGGTGAAAGAAAAATTAAGAAGTCACCATCTTTTGGAGAAAAGGCATAAAAATCACCATAGGTCATCCAATCTTCTGCCCAGAGGTTCTCCGGACGCAGTACCGGCTGCAAACGGTATAATTTTTTGTTGCGCGAAAGGTAGACGCCCTTTTGCCGGTCCTGCCAAATTAAGACCATATCAGCAGCAGCAATCAGGAGAAAAGCCGCATCGGCCTGATATTTATCAGCTAATTCCGGGATTGCAGCCAAACCTTGCGTTTGTAAATCCGAGAAAAATTCACCAAACAAACGATTTTGCTCCAAGATATATTTGCGCTCTTGACGGTGGTCGCCTGATGAGTAATAGCCTGAGGCCAAATGCACCTCTCGGTTACTGCTGATAACCCGATTTGTAGCTTCATTTGGGTCAAGGTGGCCAATCATCGTTCCATTCATTTGCAAGGTAAGAACAGATAAGTCATTCTCACTAATGTGGCTTGTCATAATTGCACGCAACACTTATTTTCTCACCTCCCCTTTCGAATGGTCGCCTAATAAAATATCAAAGAGCATATTTTACTGCTAATCCGTGTAGTTTACTCTTTTCTGCCGGCTTGGACAAGTTTTAGCTTAGCAAAGCGGGGGAGGCTATCTTCATCAAGCACAATATCCGGCCGCCCGGCAATAAGGGGTAAAACATAGTCTATAAATTCTTTCTCCATGCCGGTATTATCCCTTTTAATCCATGAGTCAGGTACTTTCTTCTCAGCGTTGGCTACTTTATCCAGGGGAACTTCAATAATCTCCGTGCGATAGACCCCGAATTCCGGTCTTGCAAAAGCAATCATAATGTCTGTCTTTCCGGCTAAGGCCGCACGGACAGCTTCACTACCCGCCAGAAAACTATCTTCAATATCACAAACCGAAGCCAAATGGGCCGAACAACGCTGCATTAAGGACAATTCAATCGTGCGAATCTTGGTAGGAATTTTGCGTTTGACAATTTTTCCTAAAGTTTCTGCTGCTCCCCCCATCTGTTTATGACCAAAGGCATCAACAAGAAGTTCATCGTTCAATTCGGGAAGGAATTTTCCGTCTGCTGTTTTCACACCCTCTGAAAGGCAAATAATGACCTTGCCTTTTTGTCCAAGCACACGAGTAATATCGATCATAACCCGCTCAATGTCAAAAACCCGTTCCGGCAAATAGATTAAATCAGGTCCTCCCCCTTTGAGCGTAGCTAGAGTTGAAGCTGCTGTAAGCCAGCCGGCATTACGTCCCATAATCTCAATAATGGTAATTTGATTGGCGTCATAAACCGTTGCGTCTCGGTAAATTTCCATAACAGTGGTCGCGATATAACGTGCTGCAGAGCCATATCCGGGGCAATGGTCAGTGTGCATAAGATCGTTATCTATCGTTTTAGGGACACCAATAACCATACATTCATAGTTTTGCTTGCGAAGATACTTGCTAATCTTTGAACAGGTATCCATAGAGTCATTGCCGCCATTATATAAAAAATAACGAATATTATATTTTTGGAACACTTCAAGGATACGCTTGTAATCACTTTCGTCTTCCTCTACATCAGCAAGTTTATAACGGCAGGAACCTAAAATCGAGGATGGAGTTTGTTTCAGAAACAAGAGTTCTGTTCGACTCTCTTCTCCTATGTCAAAAAAATCTTCCTCCAATATACCCACTATACCATGATGGGCTCCATAAACTTTCTCAATACGTTCCTTATGGGCCAGTGCTTCTAAAAAAACACCGGCCGCACTAGCATTGATAACAGAAGTAGGACCACCGGACTGTCCATAAATTAAGTTACCTTTAAGCATACACTACTCCTCCTTTGACATTCTGTTATATGGTAATAAGATACTTGGATCTTGTTGGTAAGGGTTCTTCGGATTGGCGTTGGTCGGATCCCAAGAGGGTTCGCCCTCCTTCATATATAAGGCTTCAATTTGCTCGGGAAGAGGTAGCTGAGGGTAGCCGTCACTTGTATCAAGGACTTCAACCTTAGTCCCTTCCGGACAATTTTCAAAAATCCACCGCGCATCACGGGAGGGCATACGAATACAACCATGTGAGGCCTGAGATCCTAAATTATTATAGTCTTTCCAGGATACACCACTCTCCTCCCTATCATGGTAAGAGGGCGGAGCGTGAAAGTAATAAGTATTCTTAAATGATGTGCAATATTGACAATAGGATGCGTCCAGCATAAAGCCTGAATAATATTTGACGCCAACCTCTTGCTCGCCCCGTGGGGTAACGTATTTAGGCTCAAGTCCTGTCGAACAAAGAAAGGCGTGCTCAAGATAGGCAAAGTCACCACTTCCATCGTGATCGCTAAAAATGGCAACAATCTGACGGTCAATGAAAACACGAATAAGGTAGACTTTATCCGGATCTCCGGGCGCCAGAGGGGCAATAAGGCGTTCGATACGCTCTAAATCCGTTTCTCCTTCAGGCGGGGGCCGCAGGGCACTCACGCCCTTGTATTTCTCCCAAAAGCTAACTTCCTCATCAAGATTTTTTTCTTGCTCGGGGTCGGCATTTAAAACAGGCTTCTCGGCACCTGCACCTTCCTCTGTGGGTTCGGACAGGCTTAAATGCTCCGGGCTTGTTTCAGATTCACTACGGTTTTTCACCTCAGCCTCAGCCTTATCCCTTGGACGCCCAACAGCAACCATCACAAAGGTAACCAAAACCAATAACAAGGTAAAAGCAATCAAAATCTTATCTGATTTTCTCATTTTCATAGCGTTAAATTATTCACTTTCCTTTAGAGGTGGAGGGCTGGTAGGGCCTTCAGCTTCCAGGTCAAACATATTATCTTCTGAAGAAAGTGGTGGCGGGCTGGTTGGCTTTACTTCATCTTCCTGTTTGTCATGCAAAGAAGATGTATCCTCCGGGAAGCCTGATTGCTCAGTATTATTCCCCTCATCAATAATTTCCGGATATTGAATTGTCGGCCTATTTTCCGGCCAAGTCGGAGGAATAAGGACAAACTTTTCTTGCCAAGGCTCATCCTTCACCCATTTTTGTAAAAGCGCAAAGTCATGATAGGGATTGTCCGGATGCGGATCGGTAGGATCCCATGTAGGCGCATTGTTTTTCAAACGAAAATAATACATTTTCTCCGGAAGATCTTGAAATTTCTCTCCTCGATTTTGCAAGATTTCTATCGGTGTTCCGACAGGACATCTTTCATAAAGCCATTTCGCATCACCACAGAACAAACGCACACACCCGTGTGAAGCGGCGTGGCTCATAGAGTTGATATCTGTAATTTTCAATCCGGAATAGACACTGCCGTCATAGGACGGTAAGGAGTGAAAAAGAATATCTCCCGTAATTTGAATGGCATATTGGGCTTGAGAGTTATCAAAAAGCCAAGACACCTCCCATTTATGGCCTGCCGGAAAAAGACCTAAAGGGGTATGGTCTGCAAAGTATCCGCTGGAACAAGGAAAAACACGAACGAGCTCTTCTTCACCCTCTGCATTACGGCGGTAACCTGCTACAAGTTGCTCGTCTAAAAAAACACGAACTGAGGAAAGCGGCTCACTGCTTTCTTGACTATTTCTCCCTTCTTCAAAAAAAGAGTAAAGTTCTTCCAAGGGAAGCCAGTAGGCCTTCTCGGAATCACGCAAGCTTTCACCGGCTTTTTTATTTTCTCCGTCCAAGGGAAATGTACTTTTCTGACTAGTTGCAATATCGATAGTTTTTTCCTCTTTATCTTTAGCATCCAAATCTTTCTCAGATGCTTCAGCAAGTCTTGCACTCTGCCGGCTTTCGCGTGCGACAACGGCTAAATAATCCTGTTTAGGACTGGAAAGGAAGAAGAAAAGCAGCTTAGCAATAGTTAACGCTAAGATACCGATTAATAAAACAATAATAAAAAAAGAACGGTTATATCGCTTTTTAGTCTCATTGTATCTATTCATGGCTTCCTCCGAGAACATAATAAATCTGTAGTATTTTACCATAGCATACTCAAATAAAAAAGCCTTGCTACTCGGAGTTACAAGGCTTTTTGATTTGATCTTTAACCGGTTAACATTTTCAGCACTGTGCCCTGGCAGCCTTTTAGGCTATGTTATTCTAGAAATTATTAATATCTTCTGTTTGAAAAATCTTCTCCAATCCTCAAAACCATTCCCGCAACTAAATCACCTAAATGATTTATATCGTCAATATCTGCCACTTCACAGGAAGAATGTGCGTATCGGACAGG
>JAMNZB010000040.1 GCA_023622515.1 Bacillota bacterium
GAGAAACTCTTTCATGGATATTTTACACGAAAAGGCAGGAAAATTCCGGCTCTTGCTTTTTTCTTAAATATATGAGATTATTTATAGGCATTTTTAATCGCTTTGGCTTAAATAAATATCAGTTAAGCTGAGATTAGCCTTAGATTAAAAGATTAAAAAGATTAAAGTTGACAAGTACAAAAAGCTTTGGTAATATTCTAAAGCGCTGGTAAAATTCGGCGGCGTAGCTCAGCTGGCCAGAGCACTCGGTTCATACCCGAATGGTCGTAAGTTCGAATCTTACCGCCGCTACCAAGATGGCCCGTTGGTCAAGAGGTTAAGATATCGCCCTTTCACGGCGAGGTCAGGGGTTCGATTCCCCTACGGGTCACCAAAAGAAAAGAGTGAAAGATTTCTTCTAAGAACTTTCACTCTTTTTCTTTTTTACTTACTGTTATTTTTTGCCCCCTTCCTGAGACGGGGTTTACAATTAACTAGCAAAAGGCTCTTTGCTCGCAAATTTATCCATAGTGAAATTATTTGCTTCATTAAGCTGCTCAACGATTCTCTTCCTACTCACACGGACAGGAAGCTATTCGGATTTGTTTTAAAATTAGAGAAAACAATTATTGCTTTTTTTGCCAAACAAAAAGGCCTTCCATTTTTCCATCTCACGCATAGCGAGCTGGTAGCCGGCAAGGTAAGCTTCCTCCAGCTTGGCCCGATTGGTGGTTCCGCTTCGGATGTTCATGTGACCCGGGCGAACAACAAGAGCCCTACCTTCCGCTTCCAGACGCTCAATTTCTTCCATCTGTTCGTTGTATTTCTCCCAGCGGTGACGGAGGATATCAACGAGAATAGGCTCGTTTTTTAATTTGCGGTCAAGCAGACCTTGAATCTTCATCGGTTTTTTCCGATATCCCTTCTCGCGAGTCAGGACAATAAAGAATTTTTCGTAGCCGTCACGCATAGCAATGTCTAAAGGCACACTTCTTTTGATCCCCCCGTCGACATAGCTTCTGCCACTAAATTCGGCTTTGGGCATCATCAGGGGGATGGTTGACGAACAACGTACAATCTGCAGCAGGTCTTCAAGAGTTTTGATGTCGCTGCGCTTCCAATAAACCATTTCACCGGAATCACAGTCAAGCGCTCCGATACGTAAGTCAGCAGGATTTTCCTGAAAACGGACGAAATCAAAGGGTAGAGGTCCTCCGGCTAAGGAGGCTGCCCCGTACAAATACTCGGCTGCAAAATATCCCTCTCCATTAAACCAGTGGCGCATGCCAACCACACCATCTATATCAACCAAGTCAACAAAGCGGCGTTTTGTCCGGTCCCTGTCGCGTGAAATATAGTTGACTGCATTGCTTGAGCCGGCAGAAATGCCACACACATAGTCAAAGAAAAGTTCATTTTCAAGCATAGCATTGGTAATCCCAGCCGTGTGTGCAACACGCATTCCACCGCCCTCAAAGAGCAAGGCTGTATCGAAAATGTTATTTTCCAAGAGCACCTCGTTTCTAAAGCATCGTCAGAGAAACGGCACAAACAAGGGCAAACAGGCAGCAAACATAGGCACCGGTTGAACGTAATCTCAAGCAACCACGACCCCTGTTTGTCAGCTCAAATACCGCATCAAGCTCACAATCTTTTTCGCATATTTTTCTTTATAAATCATTATCTCGCAAACTTAATTGCGTGCCATTTATTATAATGCTACATGCTAAGATTTCCAAAGTTTTTTTGTAAATTTCTCCGAAAACACTATTCACCTTCTAATGGACCTTCCCTTAACCTGTTAAGGGCCCCGGCAATACAACTTTAAGCTATTTCACCCCCATAATTTCTCTAGCAATCTTTGCTTAATGGTTCGAGCAAGCTGTTAATGAGTTAAGCTTGCTTCCTATTACTATAATAATTTAGATTTTACAACGCTCAGTTATACTTATTCGTGATTCACTATTCACTCTTGCCTAAAGTTGCGAAGTCTAGCTAGCAGTAGTTGATATCACTTCATTACATTTGATTTGGCCATGGTCAACGAGCAAGTGGTTGCTAATAGGGACTAGGAGCGTTAAGGTTAAATCTAATATATTGGGAGAAAATATGGCAAACAAAAGAGAAAAGCAGAAATTTTCAAACAGGAAAATCAAAATAATACTTATCGCCCTTCTATTTATCTTAACCGCCGTCTTGTTCGGGCTAGTTAGCCTGTTTAAAGATGAACTAGCCTCTATGAACTCTATCAGGGAGCTCGCTAGGCTTGATGGAAGTCGGGGGCAATACCTCTACCAAGTGGACATTCAGGGCAATTACTATATGGATGAGTTTCTCAAAAGGGGCGGAGTGAATTCTCCCGAGGACCTGACCGCCTTCCTTGCTTCTCAGATGTCCAAGGGCTTCTACACACCGCAAGTAGAAAAGCAAAGTCCCGGAGCTTGTTCCAGCTTTACCGGAGAGCTGGCCAATGGCGACCGCTATTTCGCGAGAAATTATGATATGGAAGAGACTGCTCCCCTTGCCATCTTCCACGCTAAGCCGGATGACGGCAGGTACGCTTCCATCAGCACGGTTGACCTGGGGCATGTGGGCATCCCCAACGGGGGCATTACAGGAATTGCTGATAAAATGCTGACCACGGCCGGGGTTTATGTGCCTATGGATGGTATGAACGAAAAAGGCCTGGCCCTCTCCATACACATGTCCCACCAGGGACCCGGAGACCAGGTAATTCCCACAGATTTAAACAGGGGCAGACTCGGGGTTACTTCCACTTCCATGATGAGGTTAATCCTGGACAAAGCAGCCTCTGTTGAAGAGGCCGTGGCCATTGCGAAAGATGTCGACCTCCATGATGATATCGGTTCCTCCTTTCACTTCTTCGTCACAGATGCCGGCGGTTCCTCGGCTGTTCTTCAATGGGTAAAAGGTACAGATGCATCAGACACTGATGGAACAGCAAGAGACTTAGTCGTAATCTACGGGGACGACAAGGCTCCTTTCATCAAATCGGATCAGTACCGAATCCTTACAAACTTCATCACCTTGGAAGATTACTATGAGGAAGGCGATATTAGGCATGGTCTCGGCAGGCTGGAATTTTTAGAAGCCCAGCTCTCGCCAACTGACGGCAAACTGCTGGACGAAGAAGTCGCCCTTGAACTCCTGGCCCAGGTTGCCTGGTCCAAGATGGAGGAAGAAGCCGGCAGCACCGTATTCTCTGTGGTCTACAATCTCACTAAGAAGACAGCCATTCTCGTGCCTTACGAGGCCTATGGCAAGGAGACAATGAAGTTTACCTACAAAATTCAGGACTAATAGGATCTGCTCATCCGAAAACTTACTATTGATTGCAGGCAGAACACCGGCTGCTGGCCCAAAAAGGAAAAGCTGTTAAAAGCTTGGGCTAAAGGCCTGACCCTTTTCATTTTGTTTAGGGCATTAGCTGCGGTATACTGTTTAAAAATCTCATAGGATCAACTAAGCGAGGTATTCAAATGGCCAAACAAGGTAAGCTTAATCTTAAGAATAAAATTATCTACTCCATCTTTGTGCGCAATCATACACGTGCGGGGAACTTTCGCTCCGTCCTGAATGACCTGGAAAAAATCAAAGCCCTGGGCACGGATATTATTTGGTTTATGCCCATTCAGCCGACCGGAGAACTGAGGCGCAAAGGCAGTTTGGGCAGTCCTTATGCCATCAAGGACTATAATGCGATTGATCCCGCCTTGGGCACATTCGCCGACTTTTCCGAGCTCTGCCGGGCCATCCATGAACAAGGGATGCTGATCCTCCTGGATTGCGTCTTCAATCATTGCTCCCCGGACAACATCATGCTCCAAGACCATCCGGACTGGGTAATCCGAGATGAAGCCGGCGAGGGCTATTGCCGCGTTGGCGACTGGTCTGATGTAGCCGACCTGGACTTTTCCAAAAGCGATTTACGTAAATATTTAATTGACTCTCTCGACTTTTGGCTTAACTATGTGGATGGTTTTCGCTGCGATGTTGCCAATCTCGTCCCTCTGGACTTTTGGCTGGAAGCCGATAACGCCCTACGTGCACACGGTAAGTCCCCCCTTTGGCTGGCTGAATCGGTAGAGCTTAACTTTGTTAAATCTCTGCGTGACCGCGGCTTCGAGGTAGCTTCAGACAACGAACTCTACGAGGTCTTCGACATAGAGTATGAGTACGATATTCAGCCCGAAAAACGCAGTTGGCTTGAGCAAAGGGCCCCCTTAAAACACTGGATACAGGCCATCGCCGACCAGGACGGCCGCTATCCGGCAGACTATATCAAGGCCCGCCACTTGGAAAATCACGACCAGCCACGCCTTGCGGAAGTGGTTAAGGGGCGCGGGGCACTTGAAAACTGGCATGCTTTTAACTACTTTTTAGACGGTCCCGTTTTGCTTTACGAGGGCACAGAATACGGCTTACGCCACAAGCCATCTCTCTTTGATGCAGACCCTATATGCCTTGAGGAGATTGAAGAGAAAGAGGATATGCGTGCATTTTTCACCCGGCTGGGCAAGATTAAGCACCGCTTTCCCAGCTTGCAGTATTTGGACTACAAAGTTATCGGCGAGCGCTTTGTGCGGATTCTTAGAGGTCCAAGACCACATATTCCAAATAAGAGTAAAGGAGAAATTGGCGACGCTGCTTCGGAAAAATGCAACATGCCCCCTTCTCCTGACAACACACGCTTTTTAGGCCTCTTTGATTTAGCCTTAAGCACAAACCCAAACAGGCCGGCCCTTTCAGACCTCCTATACGATTTGGAGGACTGTAGGCTCCGCTCCCTCTTGGATGATACGTGTTACGAACTGCGAGGAGGGCAACTTGTAGGCAAGCCTGAAACAAATTGGCCACTTATCTTTGAAATGGAGGGCAATGCTTAATGGCAATAGTCCTGCTAAATATCCTTACTTGCCTCTAAAATTCCTATCCACGATTTTATAGTTTTCCAATCAACCTCTAGCTCTTCTGCAGGCGAAATCCCTCTTTACTCCAATCATTATTTCGACTTTTACGGAATCCTGTTCCGTTTTTGACGAATAGCTTAAAACATGAAAAAACTCAGCTCCCAAAATCCTTTTCTCAGGAAGCCTTGTCTGCAAATGTTGCGCTAGGAAATCAAGTGTAGGCGGGATGATTTTTTCGCTGTTTTCTATGCTATAATTATTTATACACGATACTGCATCTAATTACACCCTTTTTATTGTCACTATACGCAACTGTCGAGTATAGCTGTTTTATTGTTGCTAGCGGCAAGCAGCAGCATGGGAAAACTATAAGTACTTGTGCAGCGCCGAGAAAAAGGATAAGAGCAAGGGTAGCCTACGTCGGAAGGAGGTGGAAAATTCCTCTACTAGAAAAACAGGTCTCAATTGGTAGGTACTTTAGTCAAACGACTGAAGTCAGTAGTAATTAGTCCTGGCATGGAATGATGAGTGGGCTTGGAGTCGAAAGTATAAACAAGCTAGTGATAACCGTGTTCAGGGATTCCTCGTTAAGGAAAGAGAGGTTTTTTCAATGAAGTTTGTAGAAGGTAAACATGTTGTTTACTCCTTTAGTCCGGACATGCAACCCGTCCTCACTGTAGATGACGGTGATATCGTTGTGTTCGGCAGTAATGATTGTTTTTTCCAACAAGTTCAATCGAATAGCGATGTTCTGGATCGCATTGACCACGAGCGCCTAAACCCCGCCACCGGGCCGGTGTTCGTTAACGGCGCTAAACCGGGCGACCTCTTGAAGGTTGACATTATGGCCATTGACGTTCTTGTTGACCAGGGTGTCACCGCCGTCGTCTCAGGAGAGGGCGCTGTTACAGACGAAGTCGAAGAAAACATTGTCCGCGTTATTCCCATTGTGGATGGTGCCGCAGAGTACCTGGGTCTTAGAATCCCGCTTAAGCCGATGATCGGCGTTATTGGTGTAGCTCCCTCGGATGAGGATGGTCCCTGCCCCACGAATACGCCATATAATCACGGCGGCAATATGGATACGCACGACATCAGGAAAGGATCTACCCTTTACCTGCCGGTAAGGCAGGAAGGCGCTCTCTTCGCCCTTGGCGACTGCCATGCTCTCATGGGTGATGGCGAAGTATGCTTTACCGGTGTAGAGGTGCCGGCACAGGTAACCGTTCGTCTCAGCGTTATTAAGGACACTCTGAGTGCCTGGCCGATACTGGAAACAGAAACAGAGACCATGATTATCGCCTCGGAGAATACGCTGGAAGAGGCGACAAAGAAGAGCGTCAGCCAAACCGTGGGCGCTTTGGCCAAAATCTTTAACTGCATGTGGGAAGAGGCTTACATCCTCGCCAGCATGGTTGTCGATGTGCGCATTTCCCAGGTAGTCGATCCCAAAATGACCGTCCGGGCTGTTGTCCCGAAGACAATAGCAACAACGGAACAGATACTGAACGCCTTGAAAAAGGGAACTTAAAAAAGCAGCTTAGCAACGTAAACTTAAACAAATAATATGAATTATCATAATGAGGAGATTTAGAGATGCAAGAAAAAAAACCTACGTTAAAACGTCAGCTGACGATGTTGAACATGATTTCAATCGCTGCAGGCGCTGTTATTGGCGGCTGGTTGGCTGAGGCGCCCTATTGGTTTTCCGTAACGGGAGCCGGCGCCGCCCTAATCTTCCCCGTTCTGGCCCTGCTTTTGATTCCTGTCGGTCTGGCCTTCGCGGAACTGTCCGCCATGTTGCCCTTCGCTTCATCGGTCAACGTCTGGACAAGTAATGCCTTTGGCAAAACTGCCGGTTGGTATTCGAACTGGATGATGTATCTGGTCCAAGTTGTTGAACCGCCGATGATGGCCTTTATCTTCATTACGGTCATCAACCATTTTCTAACGGATCCGCTTAGCCAAACTGCCCAGACGCTTGTGGCAATCGGCATTTGCGTGCTGTGGTACATCGTTTCTAACTTTAACATAGAAATCACCGGCACATTGTCAACCGTATTCTTCTTTTCCATGGTGGTCATGTCAGTTTTTGTTGCCCTGTACTTCTTCTTCTCCGGCCATTGGTCTTGGGACAACATCAATTGGGCAGTAGAGGGACATAAGGCCGGACTCTTCCCTAAGGGCTTCCGCGGCATCTTCATTGCCATGGCCGTCTTTTCACTGAAGTACATCGGTTTTGAGATGACACCGACCATGGTCGAAGAGACAACCTTCCCCGCCAAAAAGATGTGGATGGTCGTTCTTTCCGCCCTGGTTATACCGGCAATCCTCTACCTCTTTGTTGTCTTTGCCATCGGCGGCATGGCTCCTTGGGACGAGATTGCCTCCATGTCCATGCCCGAACCTGAGCTGGTAAATAAACTCGGCTTGCCGGGCTACATAGGCATTATTGCCATCATTTCAGGTTGCTTGCATGCCTTTACCACTCTGATGGGTTTCTGGACAAGTTCAGCCCGGCTCATTTACGGTTCAGCTCAATTGAATCAGCTGCCAAAGAGTTTCATGCGCTTGAATAAGCATGGGCAGCCTTGGGTGGCAAACCTCGTCGTCTTAGCCTTCTCCATCTTCTTCTGTATCTTTTCAGGAGAAAACTGGGTCCAGTACATCTACGCCATTTCCTGTACGGCGGCGGGTGCGGTTTACTTAATCAGCTGCCTTGACGTCATGGCGCTAAGGAAGAAGCATCCCGAATGGGAGAGACCCTTCCGGGCACCGGGCGGCAACGCCCTCATGATTCTCGGCTGCATTATTTCCGTTTGGATCATCATCGGCTCTATCCTGGAGCTGGATTTAGGCGGCTATATTTCCATGGCACTCTACATGTTGGTCGGCGCAGGGCTGTCACTCTATATGAAGTCCTACCGCAAGAGGCATCCGGGCAATGAACCGCGCGTTCTGACACCTGCCGACATCGGCACAGAAACAAGCGAACTTTAGCCAAGTGCCTTCGGGCAAGACAACGCCTGAACCCCAAGTGCAGGCAGCTTACACGCTAGCAATTAACAATGAGCAAGAGGAGGACTAACCGGAACAGGGCCGCTGGTCCTCCTCTTAATTCTGTAGGCAATATGACTTGATTAAGTTCAGTTTGTTCATCGTGCATCGAACTGCCAGGAATGTTTTCCATCAGATGTCTTACCTTTTACTTAGAAATACCAGTCTTGCATTTCTAAGTCCGACATCACAATAGTAGTATTTGCTTGGAGTCGAAATATATTTTTTCCCTCTGAAATAGACACAGCTATCCCTTATTGAGCCTGTACGTTCAGAATATCGCCGAGTCCTAGCCCAATGAATTCCAGATACTTGAGGTCTTTCTCCCTGTTTTACTCATTGTAATAGCGAAGCTCAAATACACCATCAACGGTAGAAACCAACTCGAACACCTTACTGTGTTCGTGCAACATGTCATAGGTCAGAGTGTTAGTCTTCTTATTGTTGTAGCCCAGCCTTAAGTCAGAGTTGGGGTTTTCTTCTTTTCATTGCTTGCAACCACGCCGCATCCTATACTGGATGACGGCGCAGGAGCATTAAGAGCCCGGCGATGCAATCTTGGTTCTCCAAATAAATATCGGAAGCCACCGTCGGCTGTTTGTGCAGGAGGAAGCTGTTCTCTACAGCTTGCTGACCCTTGTATGCCTTAAGGCACATTGGTGCGATAAGGAATATACCGGATTGTTCTGCCAGATGACGTTTCATAGCTTCTTCTTGAGGAAATGTTTTTGTCAACTGAGAAATGGTCCACGATTACGACCGAAAAATGGTCCACTTCTTTGTCACTTCAGGCAGAATCTCAAAGTCTGTTTCGTATTTATCAATATTTTGCTTGATAGAAAGTAAAGATCCCGTCTCAATATAATCGTAACGACCATCGGCAACCAAATATTTTATTAAACCACGTGCTTGAGGAAACATCTGCACTTCATCAAATATCACCAGTGAGTTACCTTCGACTAAAGTGACACCATAAAACGCCTGAAGATACAGAAACAAGGTGTCAAAGTCTGCACGATAATCTTCAAAGTAACTTTTTTACTTCATTACTACTCTGATATATTTATACACGTCTTGCAATCTTATCATCCTCAATTTGATTTTGATTAGAGGTCTCGAATTTTGACCTCAAGTTATTTTGTCACTTCTTCCAGTAAGTTGTTGGTGATATTTACTGGTAGATGAGTTTTATTGCACGGTTACAACTTAGAAATTGCATTACAACTTAAATTGGGTTATGATTCAAATTAAAGTAATGAAAGGACAAAAACTATGGAATTTCTTGACTCTGTGCTTGGAATTAGCGTTGTGTTTAGGGACGATAATCCAAGTAATATTCCCAATTTTATTCATGCGCGATATAAGCTGCAGAAAGCCACTCTTGATGGTAGAAAAGTTATTTTTCTTTATCCGAAAACTGAGATGGAATCTATAAGCGCCATTAAAAAACATATCGCCAGAATACGAAGAGTTGACGATTTACCGGTTATTCTTGTTCCAGAGAGGTTGACATATCGTCAGAAAGAATATCTTCTACGTGATCGTATCCCGTTTATCGTCGAGGGGAAGCAAATATATCTCCCTTTTATGGCAACTTATCTTCAGGAACGAGGCGATAGAGAAAAACAAGCAGCAGAAATCATGCTTCCTTCTGCACAGCTACTGTTCCTGTACTATCTTTATTGCGGAGGCGGCGAACTTATAACGAGCGAAGCATGTAGAGAACTGGAGTTTACGCCCACATCCATTTCCAGAGCCTCAAGACAGCTCGAAGAAATGGGATTGGTACGGGCGGAAAGAAGAGGTGTGCAAAAAGTCATTTCTTCTGATAAATCGCCGCAAGAACTTTTTACTGAAGGCCAAGAACACCTTGCCAATCCCGTTAAGAGAACGATATATGTGCCTAAATATGAGATAAAAGAAAAACTACTCCTGAGTGGATATTCTGCGCTTTCCAATTACTCTATGTTGAATCCGCCTGCAATAGATATTTTTGCGGCGGATAGTATTGCGACATGGGAGACTGTAGCTTCGAAGAAGTTACAAAATGAGGATGAGCAGTGTGCGGTGGAGTTTTGGCGATACAATCCGAGAAAATTATCGAATAATGAAAGTGTAGACAGGCTTTCCCTCGCTCTTGCTCTTCGGGAAGATCGGAATGAGAGGGTCGAAGAAGCTGTGGAAGAAATGCTTACTCAGGTGTGGAGGGACATTGATGGTAAGAGGAATTGAAAGCTTCAGAGAATGGTTTCGAGGCTACGAGGAGCAGTATACGATTATCGGTGGCACCGCCTGCGACCTATTGATGCGGAAGCAGGGCTGGATTTCCGTGCTACAAAAGATATTGACCTTGTTCTGATCATAGAAGCGGTAGATGCAACGTTCGGAATTAGATTTTGGAAATACATTTGAACAATCATAGCTTGGTAGCTTTTCAACATAATAAGTGGACGAACACAAATTATATGTTCGTCCTATCCGACTTGGCATCCTAGACCGGAACAAATACAATCCACTCGGAAGCCGGTTTGGGTGCACCTTATAACCATGTCTTATTAATTTTATCTGGATTTGTTTTGAAAATATCGATAGGATCCTCAGAGCCATTATTGGTTCCTCTAGCACATAAGTACAAGTAAAAGGCTCATAAGGTTCCGAAAGGGGCTTCAAGAATGCTTCAGCTACTTTGTCCTCAGGAAACAAAGCAACTGAAATAAAAATATTTGCATCAATCATAATCCTCATTGTTCTTCCTCATCCCCTTTTGCACTCTTTCGTCCATTTCTCTTTTTTGCGAACTCCCTGAAACGCAAGCCTTTCAAGCCATATGAAAAGGAAGCCGTTGATTGTATTTCTAACGACCTCCTTTTATGGCATCAGCAGCCGGATTTGAACCGGCCATAGCAGAAAGCTTCTTGCTAGCTTCGCCTCGAATTTTTTCGCAAAAGATAAAGGAAAAAAGGAGCACCGATGCAGGACATGATAATCCCCACCGGCACCTCGCCGGGTGGCTTGATAATCCTGCCCAGACTGTCACAAATCATAAGCAGGCTCGACCCCATGAGGGCAGAGGCCGGAAAGAGATAGCGATAGTCCGAGCCGATGATCAGCCTGGCAATATGGGGGACAATCAGGCCCACAAAACTTATAGACCCAACAACCGAAATAGCTGCGCCGGATAGCATGGAGGAAATGACAATGACGAAAAAGCGGAACTTGCCGGTTTCCAGGCCCAGACTATTTGCGGTTTCATCCCCTAAGCAGAGAATATTCATTTTGGAGGGAGTGAATAAGATAAGTAGGATGGCAATCACCGCATAGGGCAAAATCATGCGGAAGTGCTTCCAGACCACCCCATTGAGACCGCCCACCAAGAAGCCGGAAATATTGCCCAAGTCCTCGGCAAAGTAGGTCTGAATCAGGCTGTTAAAGGCACCAAAAAGGGCAGAGACAGCCAGACCGGATAAAATCATTTGTGTCGTATTGTCACCCTTGCGGTAAGAAAGTATATAGATAAACAGGGTCGTAGCCAGAGCCCCCATAAAGCTGGCCATGGGCAGGTAAGATGACCAGGCCGGCCTGGCTACCAGAGTAACATAGGCAGCAAAACTGGCACCGGAAGTCACTCCGATGGTGGAGGGCGAAGCCAGATTATTCCGCATGACCCCTTGCAAGATACAGCCGGATAGGGAAAGGCAGCTACCGACAAGGGCTCCGGTCAAAACCCGCGGCAAGCGAAGTTCCCAAACCAGGAGTCTGGCCACCGAGTCATCCTCTACAAAAATACCTTTGACTACCTCACCTAGGCTCAGGGGACTGGATCCCATAGTCAAGCTCACAAGAAAGGCAAGAACACTAAGGGCAGCCAAGATGAGAACGAAGGCGACCTTCTTGGCTCCAAGCTTGTTTGTAATTTGCCTTGGCCTTGTCAGCAGTTGTTCTGTACTGTTGCCCATCAAACCACTATGCTCCTCTTGCTTTTTCCTAGCTTGTGTTATAAACTGACCCTAGTTAGCATACACTAACCAAAAGGAATTAACAAGTCTCTTCCACAGGAATAAAGCTATATCAAAGGCCATATCAGGAGTTCAAGAGGATGTATTTTTCTTTTAGAGAAGTTAGCATCGCCTACGGTGAGAAAATCGTGTTGGACCGGGTAAGTCTCTCGGTTCCCCAGGCTAAGACGGTCTGTTTGATTGGGGCAAACGGATGTGGTAAATCCAGCCTCATCAAGTTGGTATCGGGAGCGGTAGAGTCGAAAACAGGCGGCGTCTATTTTTACAACCGGCCCCTGGCTTCCTACCCGGCTAGGGAAAGAGCCAAGTCTATCGCCTACATGCCCCAACTTTTCCAGACTCCGCCCGATACGACCGTGGAGAGTTTGGTTTCCTACGGCCGCTTTCCCTACCGCAAATTTCCTTACGGCCTGACCCGAACTGATTTCGACAAAATCGATGAAGCCATTTCCCTTTGCAGCCTAGAAAGCTTAAGGCATCGCCCCCTGGGCAAATTGTCCGGCGGCGAAAAACAAAGGGCAAGACTGGCCATGACTTTAGCCCAAGGAGCGGAGCTGCTTATTCTCGATGAGCCCACCACCTACTTGGACGTAAGCTATCAGCTGGAGGTCTTGGACTTGGTCAGAGAAATTAACCGAGAAAAGGGCATTACGATCCTCATGGTACTCCACGACCTCAACTTAGCCAGTCGCTATTCAGACTATATTTGCAGCATTCAAGGACCTGACAAGCTGGTCATGGGGCCTGCCCAAGAAATCTTTTGCCAAGAGCTAATCCGGGACACCTTCGGGCTCAAGGCGCAGATTAAATATGATGACATTAATGGCTGCTCCTACTATCTGCCGCTCGAAAGTTTGAGGGCAGTAACAAAAGCAGTAACAAAATAGGGGTATAAGAACCAATCAGCGGTTTTTTACTAGATAAAACTTACCCAGAAAGGAAGTGCATATGCAAAAACTTAAGAACTTATCAATTTCTCTCCTAACCTGTCTTCTTTTACTCAGCCTGGTCCTTGGGTCCGGTTCGATTATCATGGCAGAAAAAGAGAGCAAAGAAACAAAAGCTCCTGCTGAAGAAGCCCTGAGCGAAGAAGAACTAGAGGCTCGCCGGGAACTGCTCGCTTCGGAAGAGGCGGAAGAGTTAAGAGAAAAATTCCTGGCCTTAGCCGACGAAGTGGAAGTCACTGAAGACGAGGTAATCTTTCAAGACAACACTACAGAAGAGGGCGTAGAACATAGGATTAAGCGCGGTATTGACCGGGTTGCCATTCTTTACGGCAGTTATACCACCCTCTGGTATGAGGCCGGCGGACAAGCAACGGCCGTTATCGGCGGCGACAATGTAAAACTCTATGAAAAGGTGATTGGCCGAGACATCACTCAAGATGAGGGTGTAGAGGTCGTGGCGGAAGCCAACTCCGGCCAGACCTGGGATGTCGAGAGAATCATTGCCAACCAGCCTGAGTTGATTATCTGTTCCCAGGCCATGTCCGGCTATTCCACCATCTCAGGGCCCGCGGAAGCAGCAGGCATCGAAGTGCTGTGCCTGAGCTATGACACCTTCGAGGACTATCTCAAATGGTTTAAGGTCTTCTCCCACCTTGCCGGTGAACCCGAACTTTTTGAAGAAGTAGCACTTGAAGTCTTGGATGAAGTCATTCTAACCATCCTGGCCTGTCCGGAAGAAGAAGGACCGAATGTGGCCATCCTCTTTGCCAGCCCCAGAGATTTCACCCTCAATACCAAGGCCACCTCCATCGGGGCCATGGTCTTGGACCTCAAAGCCCACAATGTCGTCGACGATTGGGATAACCCCGACGGAGCCAAACGCCTGCCTATAAACTTGGAAATGCTCTTTACGATTAATCCCGAGAAAATTTTGCTACAAACGCATACCAGCGAAGACAAGTGCCGCGAAGTTATCGAGGAAAACTTTGGCGATAACGCTGTCTGGCAGGAGCTGGACGCCGTAAAAAATGAAGAACTTTACATCCTGGATACCAATCTTTTCCACCGCAAGCCCAATAGCCGTTTTGCCGAAGCCTATAAACAATTAGCCCAAATCCTCTACCCCCAAGTAGACTTTGGTGCAGACTTTGACGCAGAAGATAAATAGCCTAGGCTATGAAAACAACGATTGCCCTGAACCATTAGGGTGCTTTCACCCTAATGGTTATTTATTAAAAAGGAGGAGAGTCCGTGTATCCTCAACGCTTCCGCTCCCATCACGATACTAAAAGAAAGCTAAAAGAGCATTTTGTGCTGGAAAGGGATGCTGAGCCATATGTCAGAAGACTGATGTCCCATGAGGACCCTAAAGGGAAAACCATTTACGTCCATGTGCCCTTCTGCGAGAAAATTTGTACTTTTTGCGGCATGTACCGCAGCCTCAAGCAGGACAAGGACCTCTACTTCAAACAGCTCAAGGCTCAGATTCAAAGCCTGGCCCACCTCCCTTATATGAAAAGCCCGGTCCACTCTATCTATTTTGGTGGCGGCACACCGACAGCCCTGCCCGCCCCCATGCTGGGTGACATTATCGAACGTTTAAGGAGCAGCTTCAACTTGGTCGAGGATGCAGAAATTTCTGTGGAGACAACGGCAACGGAACTTGACGACGAGATGCTACAAACGCTTAAATCCGTAGGGGTAAACCGCCTGTCCATCGGAGTACAGACCTTCAATGATGAGGCTAGGAAGCTGATGAACAGGTTAGGCTCCGGCGACTTTGTGCAGGAGCGTATTCAAAAGGCTCTGGACCTGGGCATCAAGAATACGAATATAGACCTCATCTACACCTGGCCCGGCCAGACCCCGGAAATGCTTGAGGCCGACCTTGATATCATGGAAAAACTGGACATTGCCGGTTTTTCTTTCTACGGACTGAATGTACCGAAATCTTCTATATTCGCCCACAGTCTCAGCC
>JAMNZB010000058.1 GCA_023622515.1 Bacillota bacterium
ATTTGCACTTCCTGAAAAATAGATGGGCGGTTCATGAATCACTGTCTTATTCTTATTAAGATATTCAACAAAAGAAATAATCCCGCCTTGATAATGGAGCTTTACTTCTTGAGGGCCGCCTTCAGGCCGGTGGTCACGTAAGAGGATGGTGACATTTTTATTCAAGAAAGCCATTTCCCTATAGCGAGTAATCATCCGGTCAAAGTCGATGATATCGTCCGGGAAAATAAGGGGGTCAGCTTTAAAGTGGGTCATCGTTCCTTGCTCTTCGCTTCTACCGATTACTTTCAGCTTTTCAACAGTCTCCCCGCGTTCAAAACGAATCCTATGCAATTCTCCGTCACGGGCAACAGTTACCTCCATCCACTCGGACAAGGCATTAACAACAGAGGCACCGACACCGTGCAAACCTCCGGATACACTATAGGCACCTCCGCCAAACTTGCCTCCGGCATGGAGTTGTGTATGGACAACTTCAACTGTGGGGATACCTTGCGTAGGGTGAGTACCGACCGGTATACCGATACCGTTATCTTTAATACGAACAGATTGGTCAGGGAAGACGTCTACCTCAATAAAATCACAACGGCCTGCCATAGCTTCGTCGACAGAATTAGCCACAATTTCATAAATGAGATGGTGCAAACCACGCTGGGTTGTATCACCAATATACATACCGGGACGCTTACGGACGGCTTCTAAACCTTCAAGAACCTGAATATCTGCATCCGTATAGGAAGAGTAGTTGCTGGTATCCAAGCCTTGGTGCTGGCTGGCAAATTCCAAAAGATCCTCGCTCTCCTTGAAATCACCGGTCAGGGCACGAGGATTGTCAGCAAGGTTAATGAGACCATCGGCTTCGCCGTTACTGTAGTCCCCATTTTCTTCCTTTGCCTGCTCTTCCGCTCTCTTTAAGAGCTCATTTATATTATCAGAATATTCTTCTTTATTCATTATTAAGCTTTCCTCTTTTCTTTTTTTCTAGGCCGCTTTAAATTTTTATCTTGTAATCAGTTCTTTACGATTTCCTTTATTTAAGTGAATCAGCTGGACTAAACACCACCATCTATCCGGTCACTACGATGGAGGGCATCATAAGTTAAGCGGCTAAGCTTTTCCTTATAGTATTTTCGGCTAAAGCGTTGTTTTAAGGTTTCCGCACTAACAGGGCTCAAGTAGACCTTGTCCAAGGTAATAACTATACTTCTGGGAATTTCCGGGCCCAACCACTGTAAATTTCCCCTCTTTTCTGCCTGCAGGAGAAAATCTCGCAATTCTTGTGACTTGCCGGTAGCCCGATCCATGTCAAGCACTGCTACAAGCCAATGTGCAAGCAAACTAACATCTTGGCCAATGTGAATATACATATACTGTTTACAAAAATCCCTGTAATTTTTAATATTGAGCCTGAAAGTACTTACTCATTATAACAAAAAGCAACTATAAAAGCGAAAATTTCCCTAGTGCATTTAATGTATATATTTAAATAAAGAAGATACGAATACTTAAGGCAAGAGAAAAACTAAAGCTTAATCTCCTGTACGCTGGCAGCCTCTACAGAGAAAAAGCGATTTTCCTCATCTTTTTTCAACATTTCCTCGGATAGCTGATTGCTATCTGTACAAGTAATAAAGACTTGCTTGTCCTTGATAACAGATAATAAATTTTCGCGTCTCTTAGCGTCCAATTCGCTCATAACATCATCCAAGAGTAAAACGGCCTTAGCCTCGCAATGGTTCTCAATAATGGCTAATTCTGCAATTTTAAGCGATAAAACCAGGGAGCGTTGCTGGCCTTGAGAGGCATAATGCTTGGCCGGCAAAGTATTTAATAAAAAATCAATATCATCACGATGGGGGCCAATCGAGGTATAACCCCGGAAAATATCCTCTTCACGGACAGCCCATAATTTCTTTATAAGGCTCTCTTTGATGGCTTTTTCTTCATGACTTGCCTCTATTCCGCCGGGGGGGATGTAGTTAATTTCCAAGTGTTCTTTTGCATCGGATAAACCGTACATGGCCTCTCTTGCCGATATTGTCAGTTCATCGATCAGCTTATTACGCATGTAGATGATAAAGGCTGCGCTTTCCGCCAGTTGTTCATCCCATACATCAAGATTGACCCGCCGTAAATATTGTGTTTCCTTATCCAAGCTTATTTTTTCTTCTTCACGGAGACTCTTCAGGTAGCTGTTTCTGTGCTTCAAAATCTTTTGATAGACCTGCAATTGGCTGAAGTAGCGGGGACTGACTTGGGAGATAAGGATATCGATAAAACGCCGGCGTTCTCCCGGCCCTTCCTTTATCAGCATAAGGTCTTCCGGGGCAAATATTACCGCATGAAAAAGGCCGAACAGTTCAGCCAGCCTAGTTAAAGGAAGCTTGTTATAGCAGATTGTCCGCTCTTGTTTTCGGCCACCGGCTGAAAATAGACTATTCTTTGCCAAATCAAAGCGAAAGTGCAATTCTCCTTCGCTTCCATTATCTTTTGTGTAGTGTAATGTTATCTCGTAAAAATTTTCACCTTGACGAATCAGCTCCCTATCTTTCCCTGTCCGGTGAGATCGGGCACAAGTCGTCAGGTAAATCGCTTCCAGGATATTGGTCTTACCCTGACCGTTTGCTCCACAGAAAACGTTGTTTTTCTCTCCAAATTGAAGAGAAAGACGCTCGTAATTGCGGAATTTTTTTAATTCCAGCTTCCGGACAAACACGTATTGTTTTTCTCAGCTACCCTTAACGACGTAAGGGGAGCAGCATGTAGAGGAAGCCATTGCCTTCTATAGGCTTGATTAGGCAGGGGGCCGAGGGGCCGCTGAATTCCAGGTAAACCTGCTCATCTTCAATAACCCGAAGGGCATCCAGAAAATACTTAGGATTAAAGTCAATATCAATCATCTCACCGTTTAATTCAATGGGTACAATTTCTTCAATCGTTCCCACATCCGTCTTAGCGGAAATTTCCAGTTCACGGTCAGAAAGGGATTTTAAGCAAACAGGAAAGCGTCTGTGCTCCACATTAATTAAGAGAGAGGCCCTTTCTATAGCGGCCAACATTTCTTTTGCAGAAATGACAATACGACTGGTACAAGAGGGAGGTATGATCCGCTTATAATCAAGAAAGTCTCCTTGCAACAGACGGGAAACAAGACGAAAATCTTCTGTTTCAAAAAGGATATGGTTATGAGAGGGAAAAATAGCCACTTCCTCCTCAATATCCAAAACACTTCTTGATACTTCATTCAAGGCCTTCCAAGGGATGATAAAGTCTAAAATATCGCCTATTCCGTCATGTTTTTCATTTCTAACAGCCAAACGGAAACCATCAATCGCAATCATCTCGATATCATCATTTTCTGCACGTACCTTAACCCCATTTAAAATAGGCCTGCTCTCATCGCTTGAGGCAGCAAAAATACTTTGATCAATCATCTTTTTTAACATGCCCTGGGGTAAATTTATTTTTTGCGATTCCTCAACGGTAGGAATTTTCGGGTATTCATCTGCAGCTTGTGCATTAATCGTAAAATCTACTTGTCCGCATTTAATATTCAATTTTAGATTTTCGTCACATTTTATGACAACATTCTCTTCAGGTAATTTTCTAACAATATCACCAAAAATCTTTGCCTTTATTACAATACTTCCTTTTTCGCGGATATCCGCATGAACAAGGGCTTCTATTCCTGTTTCAAGGTCATAACCGGTTAAGGTCAGAGTATCATCAGCAGAAAAGAGAATACCTTCTAAGATGGAAATCGTGCTGCGACTTGCGATGGCTCTTTGTACCATGGAAATAGCATTATTCAATTCTGTTTTACTACAAATGACTTGCATATCGTTTCTCTCTTTCTCTTAAAGAATTATGTTCCTATTTTGTTTTTATCTTTAATTAGAACTTGCTAATCTCTTATTGTTAATCATCCTATTATTTTTTATTTTTCCTTGCTTTTTCCGGAAACAGTTACTTTCAAGAAAAAGTTAATCTATGCCTATCTTCATTCTAACAGAAGAATATTTTTCTGCCGAATAAAAGATATATCAAGGAGGCTATTCATCTTATTATTATAGGCTGTTGAAGCTGTGGATAAAGCCACTTGAGCTTTTAATTTCAGAGCTTTCAGCCTGTTTACAAACCTGTTGATAAAACAGGGATAAGTTTCTTCTTATTCACGCTATTGACAGCTATTTTCTTTTCCACAAGCTATTGACAGGATATACACACGAAATTCACGAAGTAATTCCTTTTTTTGTGAAAAAATTATGGCTTCAGGCGCAAACTGATTTCGTTAACACTTTTGGCCAACTTGCTATTTGTCTCCATGTCATCGACAACTTTATTACAAGCGTGGATGACCGTAGCGTGGTTTCGGCCACCAAAGACGTCGCCAATATCCGTATAAGTCATATCAATCAGCTTATAACAAAGGTACATGGCGATATGGCGGGGTTCTACAAATTCACGCTTTCTCTTCTTCGATTTCAAGTCTTCAACAGAAATATTGAAGTAGTTGGCACAGACATTCATGATATATTTTTCATCTATCTTTTTCCCGGCTTCCGGCCCAACAATGTCCTTTAGGGCAAAACGGGCATTTTCCAAGTTAATTTCGTTTCCAAGCAGACTGAAGGCAAGAAGGGTTTTGAAAGCCCCTTCCAGCTCACGAATGTTATTGGTGACATTGCTGGCAATATAGTCCATGACATCATCGGTAAGGATAACGTTGTGGGTCTGCGAAAGACTGGCTAAGATGGCCATCCTCGTTTCATAATCAGGCGGGGTAATGTCGATGGTCAATCCGCTTGAAATACGGGTACGTAAACGATCTTCCAGGGTTGTCAAAGATTGAGGAGGTTTGTCACAGGTTAAGACGATATTCCTACCGGCCTCAAAGAGGCTGTTAAAGGTATGGAAGAATTCTTCCTGCATCTGCTCTTTATTTTCAATAAATTGGATATCGTCAAGCAGAAGTAAGTCAACCATCCGGTACTTGTTGCGGAAGGCATCATACTTTTTTGTGGCAATCACTTGTATAAATTCATTAACGAATTGCTCGGACTGCACATACATGACCTTTTTCTCGGGTAACTCACTTTTTACATGGTTGCCGATAGCCTGCATAAGATGGGTTTTACCAAGGCCGGATCCTCCATAGAGAAAAAGGGGATTGTAGTTTTTGCTTCCCTGCATGGAGGCTACAGCAACACAGGCCGCATGGGCAAAGCGATTACTTGGGCCGACAATAAAACGGTTAAAAGTATAGTAAGGGTTCAACTTATTCCGTTTCAGGCCGGGAGTGTCTTTGCTATTTTGTACCAGCATCTCCTGTTTTATAGACTGTACAGGGATGCCGGGATTACCAACCTTAACCTCTAAATCAAAATGATGGGAGCTAACGATTTTTAAAGCGTTTTCTATCAAATCTTTATAGCTGAAAACATATTCCTTACTCAGTTCATTAGGTACATAAAGGACGAATGTTTTACCATCTTCTAATTCAGGTTTTGCCGGCTCAATCCAAGTCATATAAGTTAGCTCATTGACCACTTCTTTTATTTCGCGACAAGCCTTTTCCCAAATCGTGTTTGCGTCTCCAATTATCTTCATGATTCACCGACTTCCTATTCCCATTTAAACGGATTTATATAGTAGCAGATAAAAGGCAAGAATGACAGTGGAAAAAGACGTCAGTACCAGTTGTTTTAAGCCTTATTAGTAAGACTTTTCAACATATAAATGCACTTGGACTTATCCACAAATTGTGGATAAGTTTTCCTTAGTTCCCGCAAAAAGGGAATTAGTCTTCTTATTTTTTTCACAAAAAAATCTCTGTTTTGTGAATAAGTTCTTTTTTATTCACATCGAAAATTTTTGCCATTTTAACGAATTTTTCCGGGAGAAACTCAGCCCCGGGAGAGGAGGCGGAAAAACTTTTAGCTATGTCTAAATAAGAGGAGAGAAGGTCTTGTAAAAAGGTTCTTTCAGCTTGTCTTTAAGGGGCCTCTTCTTCCACTTTTCCAGGGTGATTTCTTCACAGTCTTCCAAGGTCTCCAAGATGTCCCGTTCAATATCTTTAATAACCGGGGCATTGCAAATATAAACAGCATTTTCAAAATTCAGGTAGAGGCTGCGGAAGTCCAGGTTGATGCTACCCAGAACAAGCCGGTCATCATCGACGAGGATGGTTTTTGCGTGAATAAAGCCGGGAGTATATTCAAATACCCGGCAACCGGCCTTGAGGAGTTTTCCGTAGTTGGACCGGGTGACAACAAAAACCTGGGGTTTGTCCGGGATGCCGGGTGTGATCAGTCGAACATCTACGCCGGATTTTGCAGCTTGGCAAAGCAAATTAATCATGTCGTCTTCTAAGATAAAATAGGGAGTCATGATGTAAATTTTGTCTGTCGCTGTGGAGAACATAGAGGTGAAGATACTGACGGCCGGCTTATCATCACCGAAAGGGCCGTCCCAGTAGGGGACAACAATCCCGTTTTCACCGGCCTGGCGGGGGAGGGCGGGGAGGAAGCGGCTGTAGTCTTCATCAAAGGGGTAGCGATGGTCATGCTCCCAAAGTACCATAAAGTCGCTCAAAATATTGTGGCAGGCATTGCCCTGGAGACGGATGGCTGTGTCCTTCCAGTAGCCGAAGCGGGTATAGATATTAGCGTATTCATCGGCCAGGTTGGTCCCGCCCATCCAGGCAACCTCTCCGTCAATGAGGCATACTTTCCGGTGGTTGCGGTAATTTTTATAAAAACCGCTGGTATAGCGTAAGACAGGATTAAAATTGATAATTTTAATCCCATGCTTGCGCAGGGCATCCATGTACAAAGAATCGACCCGGGCCACCGTCCCGAAGTCATCATAAAGCAAACGGATATCCAGACCCTTTTTCGCCTTATCAATCAGCAATTTGACCGTTTCATCGAGAATATAGCCGTCCGATAAGATAAAATACTCTAAAAAGATATAGTTTTCAGCCTTTTCCATGTCTTGGAACATCCGTTCAAACTGACTTTCACCACTGGGAAAGTAAGTCAATTCAGTATCGGTATAGAGGGCAAAACCCTTTTCGGCCAGGTAGTTGAGCTGGATTTTAGCCCCACAGCTAAGCTGGTCCGGCGGAATCGTTTTAAGGGCTTTCTTGGCATCTTTTCGATAGACTTTAATCCTGTCCATACTTTTCTGAAAGCGTTTATGCTGCCTGCGGAAACGTCTTTTTCGTCCCCAAAAAAAATAGAGTAGGAGGCCAAAAAGGGGAAAGAAGAGAACCAAAATAATCCAAAAAACATTATAAGAATTGGTTCCGTGGCGTTGCCAGAGGTAGACGGCAAAAAGCAGGCCGCCCACTTGTGGAAAAGCCAGAATACCAAAGCCCAGGGCAGAAATTTTCACAGAGAGATAAATAATCAGGGCCAATTCCGCATAAAAAAGAATGAGAGCAAAGAGAATCCGTAAGAGCCCGGGCACTTTTGCCTTGTAGCTATATACGGAATGCGGCTTTGCCTCAATTTCAGTATCGGTATCTTTCTCGCGTTTTTTCTCTAAGTCGAGCATGTTTTACAGGACCTCTTTTCTGTATTTTCCCTTAATTCACACTCTTCTCCTATCTCTCCACTCCATATTATGTACTATTTTTGGCATTTAGAACAGTAGTGAGTCCCTCTGCCGGCAAGCTTAGTTTTTGTAATGGCTGTTCCGCATTGGATACAAGTCCTGCCTTCTTTTTGGTAGACGGCAAGTTCTAATTGAAAGCTGCCCTTTTGGCCAAAGCTGTTTACATAGTCACTAAAGGAGGTGCCGCCAAGACCAACCGCTTCTTTCAGTACTTCCTTGACAACTTCATATAAACGGGCCAGGCGCTTTTCCGAGAGCCTTCCAAGTGTCCTTTCCGGGTGGATTCCTGCCCTGAAGAGGACCTCATCGGCATAAATATTGCCAATGCCGGCAACTACCCTTTGGTCAAGTAAAAAAGCCTTTACTTTTGTTTTTGGCCGGTATTTTGCTTTAGATAAGAAATCTGCGAAAAGAAAGTCGGGCGATAAGGCATCCGGGCCAAGGGCGGCATAACCCTTGTCCTGTTCTTCTTCCCCCGGAGGGAAGAGGCTGATTCGTCCAAAACGCCTGATGTCATCAAAAAGGAGCCGGGATCCGTCAGTAAAGATGAGGCGGGCCCGCATATGGCGGTATTTTTCGAAGTCATTTTCCAAGGACTCATTATTATCTTGGAAAAGAAGTTTGCCGGTCATGCGGAGGTGGACCATAATGGAGGCCTTGTCTGTTTCAAGCAAGAGATACTTACCCTTGCGAAAAATCCTCCTGATGGCCTGGCCGCTAAGGTCAAGGGCTTTTGGGTTAACCAGGACCTCCGGGGTAAAGGATTCTATCTTTGCTATTTCTTTTTCGAGAATTAATGTTTCCAAATTGATGCGGATGGTTTCTACTTCAGGTAATTCGGGCATCTTTGTAACACGCTCCTTGTTTGCTTAATGGCTTCTATTACGGCTTTATATTCAGTAACCTGACCGGCTTCCGTAACGACTTTATATTCAGCAATCTGAATGGCTTCCGTAACAGCTTCATATTCAGTAATTTTATATTCAGCCATCTGACTTTATCCGAAAAAATCGGAGGGCAAGTCAGAGGGCATAACAAAACCCTCTCTTGGCGACAGGGAAATAAGCTTAAGGGAGGCCCCGTCCGGTGAGGCAGACCGTTTAAACTGGTTTTGTGTGAAGCGCTTGAGGAAAATGGCGAGTGTATCATCAATTTGCTCTTCACTGTAACGGCCGGAAAAAGCAAGGCAGGCAAGATTTCTTATTGTCTCCGGGCAGGCATGACGCTTTATGAGATGCCAAAGGAAGAAGTCGTGTAATTCGTAGGGGCCCAGGATATCTTCTGTTTTCTGCAGGAAACCCTTTTCGCCCCTGGGTAAAAGCTCGGGACTTATAGGGGTAGCCAGGACGTCAAAAATAAGCCTGGCCAAGTTCGGCATAGACCGGGAATAGCCTTCTGCTTCATATTGGCAGAGGGCACGGACAAGTGTCTTTGGCACACTGGCGTTAAGATTATACATAGCCATTTGGTCGCCGTTGTAGGTACACCAGCCGAGGGCCAGTTCCGAGAGGTCGCCGGTGCCGATTACCATGCCGCCATGCCGGTTAGCAAGATCCATAAGTATTTGTGTCCGCTCCCGGGCCTGGGCATTTTCAAAAGTCGTATCAAAGCTATTACCATCGTGGCCGATATCCTGGAGATGTTGCTCTAAGGCCTGATCGATGGGGATTTCCAAGAAGGTGCTTGAGGCTTCTTTAGCCAGTTCCCGGGCATTCTTCCTGGTTTGCTCATGGCTGCCCGGGCCGGGCATGCTGACACAGACCAGGTCCTCCCGTGGACGGCCTTCTAGATCCAGGCTTCGCATACAAATGAGGAGGGCCAGGCAGGAATCAAGTCCTCCGGAAAGGCCCAAGATTAATTTGGCCTTGGGGAGCAGGGCCATTCTCCGGCAAAGCCCTTGGCTGAGAAGGGTCAAGGCTTCTTCGTAATAGGCCTTGCAAGCTTCCTCCCCGCTTCCGCTGTCGGGTAAAAAGGGCAGGTGTTTGAGTGGACGGCAGAGTCCGTCCCGTATTTTTTTCCCCTTGTGCTTAGCCCTTGGTCTTTCTCCGTTTAGGAAATAGCGGTGGCCCTTGTTGCTTATAGTCTCGATTTTTACTCCGCTTTTTCCCGCTTCAGCCCCATGGTCATAGACCGGTTTTTTCTGCTCGAAACTTCTCCCCGGACAGGCCCCTCCGGACCTGGCCGCCGCTTCATAGCGGAGATAGCGGCTGTCAAGGTCGCCGATGAGGGGGTCACTTGAGAAAGGAGCCGCTTCGGCAATAAAGTCCCCGTCCTCATAAAGCAGCCGGTGGCCGCTAAATACACCATCGCCGGAACTCTCACCCCGGCTGGGGGAAAGGAGGGCAAGGGCACAGTGCTTCCTGCGGCTAAAGCTTTTGGCAAACTCATGTAAGCGGTTTTTTCTGCCTAAATATTCTTTCTCTAAAGAAAAGCAAAGGACGATTTCACCGCCAAGAGACCCTGACCTTGGGAGACAAATATGCCCGTCAGCATCATCAATAAGGCAGACAAAAGATTTTTCTTCCGCTCCCGGGCCTTCGACAAGAGGATTCAGCAAAACACTTGTGCCGTAAGGAAGGAGGGGGACCCTTCGGCCGTCAGGGAGGAGGCAGGTCTCCTCTTCTGAGAAAATACGGGAAGAAAAAAGCCTCAGATCCTGTCTGGTCGTCCTGACCGGAAGAGGTAAGAAGGCCTTAATATCACCGTCAGCTAAAAGGGCCAGGGAAAGAATCAGCTCCCCCCGGACAAGCAGGGGCAGAGAGCTGATAACCGGTGTGTCACAGCCTTTTGTCTCTTGGGCTAAGAGATCCAGGGCTTCCAGGCAAGTAGCCAAGAGCCGGGAATTCAGGCTTAGGTCACCAAGGCTAACACCGCTTAAGGCCAAGGGGGGAAAGACAAGAAGGTCGGCGCCTTCCGCCGCCAGTTCCCGAAAGAGGCGGGCCCCCCGCTCGCTGTTAATCTTAGGGTTACCTAAGGCAAGCTCCGGTGCGGTGAGAATGAGACGAGTAAAATCTTTTTGGAACATAGGCTCCCCCTTCCTTTTGCGCATAGCCTATTAGCCTGAAGGCAGAGTAATCAATTCATGCCTATATTCTAACTCAATTTCCAAGCGAAAGCTCGGCTCGGTTACAGAGGCCTAATTCAGGAAGATTTCAAATTTTTTTCCGCTTTACTTCCGCTTTTCTTTGGCCGGCCTTAGAATCTTGAAAAATTCCGTAAAACGGGCGCTTTGTCCATAGCGGAGGACACCGGCCCGGTAGACTTTGGTTGCCAGGGAACTGCACAGGGCTACCGTCAGCACATGGATAACCAGGGCAATAGCAAAGGGAAGCGGCCCCATACCAATCATAGAATAGCGGACAAACAGGATAAGGGGTCCGGCGAAGGGGACAAAAACAAGCAGGCCAACCCAAGTTTTTTCCGGCGTGAAGGTGGCAAAGATGGCCACCATAAAAATGACGATAAAGGCCATGGTAACCGGGGTAATGACCTGGGAGACTTCCTCTGAGCGGGAAACTAAAGAACCCAGGGCGGCAAAGATAAAGGCAAAGGCCAGATAGCAGAGGACAAAGCTCAAAATAGCGACCAAAAAGACATCGGGGGGCATCTTCAAGGCCAGGGCAAAGACACTGCCTTCACTATAACTGGACTTGTTTAGGGAATACACGAGGAAGTAAAAGAGGCCGAAGATGAGCAACTGGATAAGGCCGGCCAGACCGGTTCCCAAGACTTTTCCGTTAATCAGATAGCGGGGTTTGGTCGAGGTGACAAGCAGCTCCATGGCTCGCGACCCTTTCTCAGAGGCAACAGAAACAGCGGTCATTTGCCCGTACATCATGATGGCAATATAGAGGATGAGCACCAGGAAGTAGGTATAAAGCTGTGTTTGCTCTTGGCTTTTGCCTCCCATCTCAGCTAATTCATGAACATGTAGCTGGGCCCCTTGGATTAAGCCCATGGCTTCTTCTTCAGGAATGCCCTTATCCTGTAAAAGAGCGAAGCTGACCTGTGAACTGATGGCAGACCTTAAGATTTGTTCCGGATATTCATTAAAGGCTATCCGCTCGGTATACCAGGCGAAATTATTTTGGTCTTCAAGAAGGAAAACCCCGGTTATTTTATCGCCCAAAAGGTCGAAAGGATCTTCTTCCTTTGCCAGGTCATGCTTCTTTAACTCATACCGGGGCAGGGCGGCTTGGAGGCTTTCTTCGTCAAGAGCAATTTCCGTCCGGTTGACGAGATAGATAGTCCCCTTTATCTTTTCGCCATCCCGGCTCCTGAAGATAGCCGCCAGGCGGGGAAAACTTAAAGACAGGAGGATGAGAAGACAAGTAATGATCGTGGCAACACGGAAGGATTTACTTGTTAAGTAGTTGACTAATTCAAAACGTGTAACAATCGCTGTTCCGGATTTTCCTTGGCGATTTTTAGCTGGCTGCTGGTCCATGGGGCTTCTCCTTTTCAATATCACGATCTCCACCGGTGTAGTGGACAAAAATTTCTTCAAGGTTTGGTTCAACGATACGGAACATATCGATGTGGAAGGAGCTTTGGCTAAGTTCCTGTAAGAGCCGGTCTTGGTCTGCGGCCTCCTTTAAATGGAGGATGATGCTTTCCTTGTTCTCCCTCATTGAAATTAGGGGAACACGGAGTTTCCCGTCCGCTTGGCCTTCCTCCAGGACCCTCTGCATCTCTTGAGGGGAGAGGAAGCGACTTTCATCGCGCAGCTGGAGCTCGATCCGGTCGCGCGGCCAGCTCCGGCGAATCTCCTGCAGGCTGCCTTGGATGACGATTTTTCCGTCGTATAAGATGGCCAGGTCGCGGCAAATATCTTCCACATAGGACATTTGGTGGCTGGAGAAGAAGACCAGTTTATTGGCTGCTACTTGCTCCAGGATAATGTCTTTCAGCAAGTTGGCGTTAACCGGGTCAAGGCCGGAAAAGGGCTCGTCAAAAATAATCAAGTCCGGGTTGTTGATCAGGGCAACGGCCAACTGAATTTTTTGTTGGTTTCCCTTGGACAGGGTTTCCAGGCGGGCATTAGCCATGTCGGACATGGCGAAGCGAGAAAGCCAGGAGAGGGCATTTTCCTTGGCTTCCTTGTAGCTTAGATTCCGCAGTTCGCCGATATAAATCATCTGGCGGAGGATTTTCTCCTTCATATAGAGGCCGCGTTCTTCCGGTAAGTAGCCAATCGCAAGCCGATCTACGGAAAAGGGCTTGCCGTTTAAAAAGATTTCTCCGGAGTCGCCTTTAAAAACATCCATGAGGATGCGGATGGTTGTTGTTTTTCCTGCCCCGTTTCGGCCAAGAAGACCAAAAGCGCTTCCGCTGGCAGCCGTAAAGCTAAGGTCTTTTAGGACGTGGTTATCGCCGAAACTTTTGTTCAGTTTTTTCACTTCAAGTAGCATGGTTCTCTCCTACTTTGCATTTTAAAATATTTTATTCCACTCATTATAATAACAAATGTTTAAGGCATTATTAATGCTAGGTAAAGAAAAGGATTTGTTTAAAAAATTTAATCCAAGCCCGGCTATGATACACGAATTCTTTCCCTTTAAGGAAGATGTTTCTCAAAGAAAGATAAGCCGGGACAATGCTTCAAAAGCCTTTTATTTGAAGGAATAAAGGCTATTTGCCGAAAGATGAGATAAATTATCTTGAATTTTAATTATTTTCTAATGGAAGATTTTCGGAGCTTTAATTTTCCGGCCTTAAGATAAGGTCAAGCTCAAGTTAAGAGCATTCGAAAAGGAGGAAACGAGCAATGTCAGAATTTGAAATGGTAGAAAAAATTAGGGAAAAGGCCAATGTCAGTTATGCTGAAGCCAAGCAGGCCTTAGAAGCAACGGATTGGAACTTACTTGAAGCCATGGTGCTTTTAGAACAAGAAGGCAAAGTAGCCCATAAGGCAGAAGATTTATCTGAGTCAGCCCATTTTATTCATAAAGAGAACGAGGCCGAAGAGCGCTTAAATGAGGAAGAAGTAGAGGAAGAGGCGAAGAAAGAAACTGAGGAAGAAGCGAAAACAGAAGCAAGGACAGGGCAGAAGACGGAAAGAGATAAAACGGAAAGAGATAAAGAAGAAAAGAAAAAAGAGTGTTCAAAACGGATCAACAGGATTTTTGAAGACATTAAAAATCTCATCAAGCGGGCCAATGAACGTACTCTTGAAATACAGAGCGGGGAGCATACCAGGCTGAATATACCGATTACCGTTCTTGTCTTAATCCTGATCTTGCTGGCCCCGGCCCTGCCACTCGTCATCATCGCAGTGATTATCAGCTATCTCTGCGGGGTCCGTTTCCGCTTCAAATTAGTTGATGAAGAAAGTAAGACTAGGGCGGAAGAGGAAGTTAGGAAGGTTCAGGCGGAGGAAGCAAATGGCAATCTCAGCTAAGCATAATTAGCTAAGGCAAGTTGTCAAGCAGTCCGGTTGGAGGCAGGAGGCAGGAGGCAGGCGACAAGCGTTAGGTATCCGGGAACAAGCATTTCAGAGTCCGGTTAGAGGCAGGAGGCAGGCATAATCCTGACCGGGAGCAGATAGAGGATAGATGAGCCGAGCAAGGGCATAAAGAAAACACCCGGTCCCCCAACAAGGGCCGGGTGTTCTGTTTGCGCTAGAGGGTAAGGGGGAGCTTTTCCGGAAAAATCAGGGCAAGCCTGTTTAGAAGGCGGGATTTTTCAGGCGGAAGGCCTGTTTGCCTGCATAAACTGCGGCCTCACCGAGATCCTCTTCAATCCGCAAGAGCTGGTTGTATTTGGCTACGCGGTCTGTGCGGGAAGGGGCTCCGGTTTTGATTTGACCGGCGTTACAGGCAACGGACAAATCGGCAATGGAGACGTCTTCCGTTTCTCCTGAGCGGTGGGAAATAACGGTAGTCCAGCCGTTTCTTTGGGCCAATTCGATAGCCTCTAAAGATTCCGTGATGGTCCCGATCTGGTTAATTTTAACCAAAATAGAGTTGGCGGATTCCTCCTCAATACCCCGGACCAGGCGGGAGCTGTTAGTAACAAAGAGGTCATCTCCAACAAGCTGTACCCGGTCACCCAGGCGGGCTGTTAATTTTTGCCAACCGGCCCAATCGTCTTCAGCCAGTCCGTCTTCCAAAGAAATAATGGGGTACTTCTTGCACCAATCTTCCCAGAAATCAACCATCTCGTCACTGGTCAGGAAGGTCCCCTTCTTCCAGAAGAGATAGCCTTCTTTCCCTTGCTTT
>JAMNZB010000056.1 GCA_023622515.1 Bacillota bacterium
TACCGTACATCGTAAAAGTCATATTTACAGTTTCTAAAGTCGTCGGAACTTCCTTTCTATGTTCACCGGTAACTTCCAGATCAACTTTTTCGTAATCCAATTTCATCTTCTCGGCCAAACTGATAAAGGTTGCATAGAAGCAGGCACCCAAAGACCCCAAAAGCATTTCATATGGAGTTAATCCCTTTTCACACCGACCAACTCCAAAGCTTCCTTTAGTTGTTTTTAATTCTCCTGAAAATTCTTTACCAAAACTCAAGTTAACTTTTTCCATAATTCCTCCCGAATAATGTTATTGAGACTTGTTGAACGAAAATAGCATATGGATAATAGTTTATGCAGAATATCGATCATCCTTACAAACTCCCACTGCCATTATACAGGATAGTTAGATAATTTATAAAAAAAGAGGAAAAGATAAACAAAGGTTACCCTTTTCAAGAAAACAAGCTCCAGATACCCTCTTGGGGAAGACATGCACAAATAGTGATTTTCTCCTTTCGTACAGGGTGAAGAAAGCTTAATCTATTGGCAAATAAAGCCGGTCCTTCTGTTTGCTTGTCTAAATAAGATGAGCCCTTGCCATATCTCAGGTCGCCCACCAACGGATGCTTGCGACTTGAACATTGCACCCTGATTTGGTGAGACCGGCCGCTAAACAAATGAATGGATAATAAGCTAATATTGGCACTTTTATCCTCTTTCTCCACTTTGTAGTATAGGGAGGATTCTTTGCCCTTCAGCGGATCAATATAATAACGGCCAAGCTTTTTTTGTGCTGAAATTTTATCCAGCCAGACCCCTTCTTTCTCCGGTAAAATGCCATGAACAATGGCTTGATAACCTTTCTCTATGTCCTCATCGCGAAAGAGGGCGGACATTCTGGAAGCGGCTTTTGAGCTTTTAGCAAAAATCATCAGCCCGCTCACCGGCTGGTCTAAGCGGTGTAACAGGCCCAGCCAGGCTTTCCCGGGTTTATTGTATTGGCGGACTAGGTATTCTTTCAGAATAGTAAGAATATCCGGACCGCCGGTGCGATCCTCTTGCGATAGCAAGCCTGCCGGCTTTATCGCAGCAAGCAGATGGTTATCTTCATAAACAATTTTGACTGGAAATTGCTTTGCCGAAGGAGAAATATAGGTTTTAAGTATGTTTGTCATGTGGATTCCTAAAGCTGCTTATTTTTTCGTCCAAAGTATAGCATATATTTTCTTTATAATATCTGAAAAGCTTTTCTCATTGCTATATAATAAGGAACAAAGAAACAGTGAAAGGTAAGTTAAGCATGAGTACAAATCCACTAATTTTGATTGTAGATGATGAAAAAGTTGTTCATGAGTCTTTAGGCTTGTATTTCCGTGAAGAGCATTATGATTATATATCTGCCTATGACGGCGAAGAAGCCCTCAAACTCTTTCAAGAAAAACAGCCCGATCTGATTATACTGGATATTATGATGCCAAGAAAAACGGGAATAGATGTTTGTAAAGAAATTCGCCGCCATAGTAGAGTACCGATAATTATGCTCACGGCAAAAGGCGAGGAAATTGACCGCATCCTGGGTTTGGAGCTTGGCGCTGATGACTATATTGTAAAACCCTTTAGCCCTCGTGAGGTTATCGCAAGAATAAAAGCTGTTTTACGCCGGATAAATGATAGCACTAGCGAGAGTGAAAGCACTGTTCTCCGCTTTGACGGTTTAGAAGTAAATCTTGAAAATTATCAGGTGAAAGTTGATGATGAAGTCGTTGCCTTTACACCAAAAGAAGTAGAAATTCTCCACCTCCTCGCTTCAAATCCCGGGCAAGTTTTTGACCGTGAAACAATTCTTTCAAAAATTTGGGGTTATGATTATTTTGGGGATACCAGGACCGTAGATACCCACATTAAACGGATTCGCCAAAAGATTAATTGTGAGGACCACTCTTATTCTCTTTTGACTGTCTATGGGGTAGGGTATAAATTTGATCCGGGTATAAATAGCTAAATAAAACAATGTTCAGACTAAGAGATAGTTTCTTTTTTAAAAGAATTATGGCAATTTTTTTAATTGCTCTTTTCGTCTGGGCAATTTCCACGAACTTACTATATACGTTTATCAGCCGTCCCCTCCTCGTTGAGCGACGCAGCAAGGACCTCTTGCCCCAGGCTAACTGGATAGCCGAGCGAAGCGGTAATTATTTTCTTGACCAGGATGAGGTTGTAGAGAATCTGGTCAGCGTCTCCTATAACTTTTTTTCTGTTTGGACCATGATCTTTTTCTCCGATAATCGCAGTCTTGAAACTGCCCTGCCCGATTCTTTGGGCGAGGCTGCAAAGCAGGAGATTCGCGATAAGGTCTACGCCATACATATTAACCAGATGAACGGTTTACAAGAAACAAACTATGGAACTATTGATATTTCAGGCCAAGATGCTGACTTCCTGTATGTTCTTGCCCCTATCCACTCCTATTTCTTCAGCCAGCTAAGTAATCAACCCTTAGGTACCGTGATTATGGTACAGCCCCTGGCTGAGTTTGATTTAAGCATCCGCAGCTTAAATCTGGCCTTACTTATTGCTTCTCTTATCTCCGGTATCCTCCTGCTTATTCCGGCATTTTTTGTAACCAGAAAACTTATCCGGCCCATTAATCGGATTCGTGAGGTTGCTCTTTCCATCACTGACGGCGATTTTTCGCAAGAGATTGAGGTTTCCCCCTATAGAAAGGATGAAATTAGTGATCTGGCTACCGCTATAGGTGAAATGAGCCAAACTATTTATCGTTCGATGCAGGAGTTAAGTCTTGAGAGAAATCAATTGCAGGAGATTATAGATGGCATCAGTGATGGGATTATTGCTGTTGATGAAGCAGCCAGTATCACACAAATTAATGATGTTTTTTGGTCATTATTTCAGCTGAATAAAGAATATTTCAAACCGGACAACCTTTTGAGGAGACTGCATCTTGATCATTTCTTTACCCTCTGTCTTGATGAGGGGGAAATTATCCATGAGCAAATAACCCTGGAAGATTCGAGAAGGATTATTCAATGTACTATAAATCCCATTTTTGATCATGAAGGAAATATTTCTGCAGCAGTAGGCTTATTCCGCGACATTACGAAAAGTGAACATTTGGAACAAACCAGACGTGACTATATTGCCAATATTTCTCATGAACTGAGGTCACCAATCACCGCTATGCGCGCTCTGATTGAGCCTCTGCGAGATGGTATGGTGAAAACGGAAGAAGATAGAAAGCGCTACTACGATATTATCCTAAACGAGACTATGCGACTTTCTCGTCTAATCAATGACATGCTTGAACTGTCACGCTTACAATCAGGAACTACTTTTGTAGAACAGGGTCCGATTGATATGGAGGTCTTCTTCTCTAATTTAGCTGAGCACATTTCCTTTATGAGTTTTGACAAAGAATTGGATTTTGAGATTGACAGGCCACAGGAAGCCCTCCCCATTGTTTGGGGAAATGAAGATCGTATTGAGCAGATTATCTTCACCTATATTGACAATGCCGCAAAATTTACACCGGAAAGAAATGCTCTTATCACCCTCCGTGCCCGCCTAAAGCCCAAGCAATTAATTTTAGAGGTTGAAGACAATGGCGTCGGTATCCAGGCAGAAGACCTTCCTTTTGTCTTTGAGCGTTTCTATAAAGCTGACAAATCGCATAATGAGGAAGGTACAGGTCTAGGTTTATCCATCGCCAAGACTCTGGCCGATCAGCTTAACATGTCGGTTTCTGTGCGCAGTATACCGGGGAAAGGTTCAGTTTTTGCCCTTGGCATCCGCTATGCCCAGGATGTTATGAAAAAAGATTCACATATGAAGGAAGTCTTTGATTCTTTCGAATCTAACTAAAAAGAAAATGGTGTGTTTATGAATGAGGAAATGAGATTAAATCGATATTTATCCGATAGCGGCTACTGCAGCAGACGCCAGGCTGATCGGCATATTGAGGCCAAGGAAGTCATGGTCAACGGAAAAATAGCCCTACTGGGTCAAAAAATCAGACCGCATCAGGACATTGTTTTGGTTAAGGGTGAACTTATAGAAGCACGGAAAAAAGAGGATTATGTTTACCTTGCCTTGAATAAACCGGTTGGCATAACTTGTACCAGTGATAAAAGAAGGCGCGATAATATTATAGATTTTGTTAATTACCCAACCCGTATTTTCCATGTTGGTCGACTGGATAGGGATTCTGAAGGGTTAATTCTCTTAACGAACAACGGGGCTATAGTAAACAAGATTCTACGTGCTCAAAACAAGCATGAAAAAGAGTATTACGTCCAAGTCGATAAAGCGTATGACGAGCACTTTATACGAGAAATGGAATCCGGCGTCTATATTTTGGGACAAAAAACACTACCGGCCAAATTGAAGAAAGTTTCGCCGGATAGTTTCCGTCTAACAATCAGTCAAGGCCTAAACCGTCAAATTCGCCGTATGACCGAGGCCCTTGGCTATAAAGTTATTTATCTACAAAGAAGGCGTATCATGAATATTGACCTTGGAAATCTCAGACTTGGAAGCTACCGCGAACTGACCTTTAAGGAAGTTCGTGACTTAAAGGAATTGCTAAAAGATAGTATTGGCTAGCTTTTACTCTAGACTGAATCTTTATCAAAAGAGAGCAAAATACTTTCTTGTTCGGGTTCTAACTGGATATATTTCACCCCGGCAGCATCCATCATCCGCTTTGCCGCAATAATTTGATCTGTTTCGGCATATTTATCGGATAGATAATAGACTTTCCGTATTCCGCTCTGAATTAAAGCCTTTGTACACTCGTTGCAGGGAAAGAGAGCAACATAGATTTTACAGTTTTTCATGTTGGGACTTGCCGCATTTAAGATAGCATTTAATTCTGCATGGCAGACATAGGGATATTTCGTTTCCAAATACTCCCCTTCTCTTTCCCAAGGAAACAAATCATCCGAACACCCCATAGGCATGCCGTTATAGCCAACTGAGACAATGCGGTTATCCTCATTAACAATACAAGCCCCCACCTGAGTGCCCGGGTCTTTACTACGCTTGCCGGCAAGAAGAGCAACACCCATAAAAAAATCATCCCAGGATATATAGTTTTCACGCTTAGCCATATTTCTTCCTCAATCTTTCCAATTTATTCGTTGGCTTCATCTGAAGTTGCCCCATCATCTGTTTCCTTATCTTCAGGTAAAGGTTCAGGCCAGCCTCTCAGAACAGAATCGTAAAATACACGATCGTTTTTGCTCGCAAGTCCCGCTTTCTGCTCAGCAAGCAAACGTTTTTTCTCTTTTGCAGAGAAAATATCAAAAACCAGCAGAAAGAGACATAAGGCCAAAGAGATTATCGCCACAAGGAAACCCTCTTTGAAGCCATCCGGCGTATAGGAGAATTCAATTTGGTGTTGGCCGGCTGTAAGCGGCAAGGCTAAGAAGGCATTATTCACAACAAATAGCTCTTTATCTTCTCCATCTACTCGCACCTTCCAGCCGGGATCGGCAATAGTGGAAACAAACAAGACGCTCTCCGACTCATTTGAGGTCCTAACCTGAAAAGATCGGTCACTCTGCCAGCTAATTTCCCCTGAGAATTCATTTAAACGCTGATAAGCTTGCCGGAACTCATTTTCATCCAAGCGTACAGCGGCAAGCTTTAAGGTCCCACTCTTGTTTTTATTCTTTTCTCCTTTTAAATCAACTTCTATCGTTAGAATTTTACCTTTTTCATGGTAACCCAGTTCGCTAATACTTGTTCCCTTTTTCCCTATTGATTGTACCCAGTCCTGCCCGTCTTTGAGCCTGACCTCGCTCATATTTAGTCCGGATAACTGCCAAGCCAAATAATAATTCCCCTCTTCTTCAATGGCTAAAGAAAATTCCACACTGCCATTATAGTTGGAATTCCTTTCCAAGGAATATTCTCCCTCTTTACATTCTACAAGCGTATCTTTTCTAGCCAGGGGGTTCTCCATAAGTTCTTGTTCAACAAATATCGCTTTGTCACTATAATAATCACTTAATTTTCGATAAAACTCTTCCTGGCAGACAAATGGATTGAGCGGAACACCCGTAACTTGTTGGTTGGTAGTGTCATAAATATCTTCTAAGGAAAAGGCATTGTTCAGAATATTTTGCGAAGACATAAAGACCAGCGGCAAGGCGTAGGGATTCTTATAGACATACAGTTGATCATTTGCATAGGCGAGTTCCAGAGTCCGGTCTGTAATATGGGCTTTTTCCTTGCTTATTAAATAATCTATACCAAAAATACTGTTCATTATGGGTGTTGAGCCACAATACTGGAAACTATTGATACCATTATTCGGGTAGCCAAAATTAGCAATAGCTTTAACGGGGGTTTTGGGAAAAGTTGAAGAAAAAATAGTAAACCCCTTTGTCCTGTATAACATGGCATCATTAACACACTTATCCGGCCTTATTTCCATACGGACAAGGTTCGCTTCATCCGCCTTTTGCAGGTCTTCGATGACAGACCGCAAGTGAAGAACGTCTACACCGGATGAATAGCCCTCGCGCAAACCAAAGTACTCATCAGCCTCAACACGATCAATAGAGACAAAAGTATTTAAAGAAAACTCACACAGGATAACAGCAAGAAGCAAAAAGGCCGCATTCGCTCGCTGTCTTTGCCTCCTCCTTGGATGTAGGGGCAAAGTTTGCGGGAGTCTTCTTTGCGGCAGATAGGTGGAGAATAAGGCAGCATAGAGGCCAAGGAAAAATATCCCTGAAAAAATGGAGATATTCGTATAGGTCTCACCGTCAACCTTCTGTAAAACAAGCAAAAGGATGGCAAAGAGTATAAAAAAAGAAGTCCAATCACTGCGCTTTATTTCCTTAAGTCTCGGCAAGCTGTCATAGACCATAAAAAGCAGAAAAAAGACCAAAACATACGAGTTTCGATAGGGTAATTGATTGGGATAATGAAAACCGTGCCAAATAAAATTCAGAACATTGTTGTTCAAGCTGAAGATTAAAAATAAAAGCAAAGCAAAATGTAAAACTTTCCTTCTTAACCGAATGCTATAACTTTTATAGTAGGCAAAAAGTAATATGAAGACAAAAGTCCCTGAAAAAACATTGGCCATCCCCCTCCGAATGGAAACTGAACTCAGAGGAATAAAACGGGATAGAAAGTCAATAGTTGGAAAGCTTAATTCAAATTTTGATGGAAAGCTATCACCGGCAGCCGAACTGAGCATCATTGCTTTGTATGTCGGAAATAAGATAATGAAACTGATACCGATACCAATAAGGGTAGCTGCTCCTACCTTGCACAAAGTAGCCAATACTTCTCTTAAGTCTCCTTCTTCCCGCTCGGCAATGATGGAGAAAAAGAAAAGCATAAAAAAACAAGCAAAAAAGCCTGAGTAAAAATTCGAAGTTAGAGTTAAGGCTAATATAAAAATGTAGGGTGTCATCGGGCCATTACGAATAAGCTTTGTCATTGTTAGCGCAAGTAGTGGCAACAAGTATAGGGTATCAAGCCACATGATATTAAAGAAAAAAGCCATGACATACCCGCTAAGTGCATAGGCAACAGAAAAGCCTAAGGCCAAAGGGCCATCCCGGCAATAGTATTTTTTCAAAAAATAATGAAAGCTGAATCCGGCAAGGCCTATTTTCAGTAAAACTAAAACCAGAACCAATTCGGACAAGTATTGAAGGGGGAAAAAAAGCGAAAGAATATTCAAGGGGCTGGCAAGATAGTAGGCAAATAAAGAGAAAAAATTAATACCCAGACCGGCACTCCAGGAAAAAAACAAACTCTCGCCGGCCAGTATTTTTTCCCTTAATTCAACCAAAAAAGGAGCGTATTGATGGTAAAGATCTACCGTGAGGATGTGGCGATTTCCGAAAGGGAAAACCCCTTGTATGCCAAAGGCCAAAAATAAGATTATGACAGGCAAAGCAAAGGAAGCCAAAGAGCGCCAACGACTTTCACGTTTGCGATTTTTTAAATTCAAAGTGTTAAAATGATATTCTGATTTTTCGGTAGAAAAAACTTGCCTTTTTTGACTTAAATCGCTTTCCACTTTGGCCATTTCCATTCCTCAAAAATAATTCCGAGATAACCTGTAAGCCGGGTTTTGTCGAGGGCAATTATCTATCTAGGCTATATTTTCCAACATAGCTCAAGCCACCTCCCTGAGACCTGCGGATCACAGCATCTGTCTCTCCACGGTGTTGCTCCGGATGGGGTTTACAGGGCCAATGCTGTCTCCAGCTTGCCGGTGAGCTCTTACCTCACCCTTTCACCCTTACCAGCATAACTGGCGGTTTCTTTCTGTTGCACTTTCCTTAAAGTCACCTTCACCGGGAGTTACCCGGCACCCTTGTCCTATGGAGCCCGGACTTTCCTCACAAAGAACCTTTCGGTTGTTTTGCGCAATTGCCCGGTTAACTCGGAATGAAAACTATTATAATGCAAGTACCAGCTTGTCGCAAAGCCTGGCTAAATAATGGCAAACCTCCCTGTATTTAGGCTCACGAAGTTTTTTCTTTGAATAAATTCTCAACAAGTAGTCAAGCCATTCTTTTAATAGCCCCGGCTCTGTCTTCATGTAGTACTGAAAACTTGCACCTTCTTCTAAGAAAGCTTCACCTATTGATGCTTCCAGCAGGGAAAGGTGGCGCTTCTTCCGGACCTGTCTTGGAAAGAAGCTGGCATAAACCTTCCCCTTGTCAAGTACCAGAGTTTCCTTTATTTCGTAGCCTTCCTGAGCGAGATAAGAGCGTAAGACTTCTCTGTTCCATGTTGCTTGCAGGCATATTGTAATATTTTCCGGTAGCTTTGCCTGCATAAGGATAGAACGAATTTCATAAGCTCCCATACCGGCAATAACCAGTGTGTCCGTCTCCTGCAAAGCAATATTGCCAAGACCGTCACAGTGCAATATTTCCATTTTTTCAGTCAAGGCCAATTCCCTGATGAGCTTCTTTGTCTCTTCGTAAGGCCTCTTATTTATCTCAGTCAAAATAGCATAAGAACATTTCTTTTGGCTAACCATGTGAATCCCCAGGTAGCCATGGTCACAACCAATATCAATAAGGCGCTTGCAAGGGCTGATCTTATCAGCAATATGCCGGAGCCTAGGCGAAAGCCTAGGCATTTTTTTCTTCTCGACATAATTCTCTATAATGTTTTTAAATTTACCCTGAGACAAATTAATCTAAATAATCCTTCAACTTTTTGCTTCTATTCGGATGACGTAACTTCCGCAAGGCTTTAGCCTCAATTTGGCGTATACGCTCTCTCGTAACATCAAATTCTTTTCCTACTTCTTCAAGCGTACGTGTTCGACCATCTTTCAAACCAAAACGCAACTTTAAGACTTGTTCCTCTCGTGGGGTAAGTTCCTTCAGCACTTCAAACAGCTGTTCACGCAAAAGCGTATATGAAGCCTGTTCTGCAGGAGATTGCGCATCCTCATCAGGAATAAAATCACCTAATTGGCTATCCTCTTCCTCACCAATAGGTTTTTCCAGTGATACAGGAACTTGAGAAATTTTTTGAATTTCTCTTACTTTATCAACCGTGATGCCCATTTTTTCTGCAATTTCTTCAGGCTCTGGCTCTCTGCCTAATTCCTGTAGAAGCTGTCTTTGATGACGGACCAGCTTGTTAATCGTTTCAACCATATGGACGGGAATTCGTATCGTTCTGGCTTGGTCAGCAATAGAGCGGGTAATCGCCTGCCTTATCCACCAGGTGGCGTAAGTAGAAAACTTAAAGCCTTTATGATAATCAAATTTATCAACAGCTTTAATGAGGCCCAGATTCCCCTCCTGTATCAAGTCCAGGAACTGTAAGCCGCGACCGGTATATCGCTTGGCAATACTGACAACTAAACGCAGATTGGCTTCCGTTAAATGTTGTTTTGCCTCCTCGTCCCCGGCAGCCATACGTGCCGCAAGCTCTCGCTCCTCACTTGCCGTCAGTAAGTCAACACGGCCAATTTCTTTGAGATACATACGCACAGGATCATCAACCATAACAATGTCGTCAACACTTTGTTTTTTTACTCTGCGTGTCCCCTCATCCAGGGTGGCGTCATCTTCATCCAAAACAACAATGCCCATCTTCTCCAGGCTATCGATGATATCATCTAAAAATTCTTCCTCTAAATTCACATCCTCAATATAATCCAGAACTTCCTGTTGGTGGATTTGATTGTTTTTCTTTCTTGCCCGTGAGACAAGTATGGCTGTCACATGTGCCAGACTGGGTTTACTTGCCGTTTGATCTTCCAAAGTAATATAGTCATCATCGCTGTCATCTTCATCTTTTGTTTCATCGACAGAAGAATCCAGCCCCTTAAATTCATCTCGATTTCTTCTTGGACGTTTTTTTACAGGTGGAATGTAAATAGACACTTTGTCCTCTTTTTTGTCACCCTCTACACCGTCAGTTTTTACCGGAGAAACGGATTTATCTTCAGACGGAGCTTCTTTTGCTGTCTCCTTAGTTTGATCGGTATTTTCCTTTTTGTCCCTCTGTTTTCCATCAACCATCATTTTCACCTCGGTCTCCTTCTCAGCTACTGCTTCTTCCGTCGCTAATTCTTTCTTGTCTATTTCTTTACTCATTGCCTGCCTCATTTCTAATTTTTGTAATAGTTAAATTAATTGAATTTACTTTGTGCAATAATTCAGTTTGAATTTCCTGACTTGTCTCCCCCTCCAGCTTTTGTAAAATAGTATTTTTTTCTTCTTCCAGACGGCTAATTCGCAAGCCTCTCAATGCCTCATCTGCAAAGTCTTTTGTCGAACGCATTGCCTGATTTCGTATTTTTGAAAAATAGGGTAATATTCTTTCTTTAAGCCCTAGTGTAGAGTCTGCTTTTTCCAGATAATTCAAGAGTTTTGGGAAAGTGAGTTCTCCTTTTTTCGCACTCGATAAAAGCTCTTCAATAAGGCTTCTGATTTCCTCCTGAAAGTCTGAGGCTTTTACCTCTTCAGCAGCATCGTACACGATGCTGTTATCTTCCACTAAAGCGGCAAGATAAGCAATTGCGCTTTCCTCCAAAACAAAGCTTTTTTTCCTCCTTGGAATCGGCGACCTCTCTTTTTTTGGCCGTTCCGCATATTCTCTGCTGCGTTTTTTCTCCACAACTTCCATAATACTTGCGGGAGAAACCCGGATATCTTTTGCCAGTCTATCAGAATAGAGCTCGCGAACAACAGCATTAGCAACACCGGAGAGAATATCCGTTGCCAAATCTTGATAAACAAGAATATTCACACTCCCTTGCGGTGTAGAAGCTTTGTTTTTTGCCAGCAATAAACGAAAATCGAGCGCCGGCAAGGCATTATCTAAAAGGGCGGAAAAGCGTTCCTTCCCATAGTTATGAATATAATCATCAGGATCCGACCCTTCCGGCATGACAAGCACTTTGCACTCTATCTGCTCTTTCTCTAGAAGAGGAATGGCCTTCAAGACCGCATTTTGTCCGGCCGGATCTGAATCGTAAGCTAAAATAATCTTCTTTGTATATTGGCCCAATAGCCGCGCCTGGTTAGGAGTCAATGCCGTACCAAGACCGGCAACCGTATTCTTAAAGCCATTTTCATAAAGGGAAATCGTGTCCATATACCCTTCACATAAAATGAGAAAAGCACCTTTTTCTTTCCGGGCAAAATTTAAAGCATATAGACAATTTCCTTTACTGTAGATACGAGAGTCCGGAGAATTAATGTACTTTGCTTCGTCATCCCCCAGTGTTCGCCCGCCAAAGGCGATAAGCCTGCCGAGATGATCAAACACGGGGAACATTATGCGATTACGAAAAAAATCGTACCTTGTCCCTTGTCTTGACCGCCTCGTTAGGCCAAGTTCAATCAACATTGGTTCGGAATAGCCCTTGGCGTACAAATATTTTGATAAGCTGTCCCAAGAGTCCGGTGCATAACCGACACCAAAAGTAGTCAAAACCTGTGCACTTAACTTCCTTTGTCGCAGAAGGTAGTATTTTACGTGTTTAGCCCCCGGGTCGATAAAAGATTTATAAAAAAATCTTGCTGCATCAAGAAGGCAAGCCGACATCTGTTTATAGTAATTATGCTTTTTTCTTACTTCAGGATCATCATTTAATTCGACTTCGATGCCCACTCTCTTTGCTAAAAAAAGAACAGCATCCGGGAAAGTCAGATTTTCAATCATTTGTATAAATTTAATAACATTCCCACCTGCATGACAGCCGAAACAATAAAAGAAGTTCTTTGCTGTATTCACAGAAAAAGAAGGCGTATTTTCCGAGTGAAAGGGGCAAAGCCCAAACATGTTGCTACCGCTTTTTTTATCGAGCTGAACATACTCCTTGACAACAGACTCAATATCATTGCGTGCTATTATTTCGTCAATAATTTCCTGCGGTATGAAACTCAAAGGTATTTCTCCTCCTTTATCAGCTACTCCTACTACACTACGGAAAAAAAGAAAAATATCCTCTAAAAAAGCCCGAAACATTTCGGGCTTCCTTTAGCATATCGAAATTATTATCTATATAACTATTCTTCCTTGCTTTCTTTAGCGTCTTTCTTTTCGCCGGCAGTCTCTTTTTTAGTGGCAGCTGCTGTTTCTTGCGGTCTGTCACTAATCACGTGGGCTATAGCGGTTTTCTTGAAGGTCAGCAGGGTATTTTGGACACTGGTTGAAATAGTTACTTCATCACTTTGGATGTTAAAAATCCTTCCGGTAATCCCTCCGATAGTAACCACTTGATCTCCGACCTGCATTGCGTTAATTTGTTTTCTTAATTCCTCGTCACGCTTCTTTTGGGGGCGGATGGTTAAAAAGTACATCAGACCAAAAACAATAATTAAGGGTAAAAATAGTTGCAACATACTCGCTTGTTGCTGAGGTGCTGCAGCTTCGGCCAAATAAATAATTGAATTCATGTTTATTACTCTCCTAAAATAAAGTGCGTCTCTTCTAATTTGTAGCTAATCTACATTTAAATTGTTTGCGATACGATAATACCACTACTTGTGCTCTTGATTCAAGCACGGAAATTAAAAGCGGAGGGGTAGCTATAATCTCCAAAAGTGTCTTTTTTCTCTACACTAGCAGCCATTTTTTTCTAGCTCTTTTTGCCGATTAAGTTCTTTATAGAAATTCATTCTGAATTCCGCATAGCAATCTTCTTCAATAGCCAGGCGAATCTGTTCAACTAAATTTAGCAAATAATAGACATTATGGTAGCTGCATAAGCGCAGGCCAAGTATTTCGTTTGCCTTAATCAAATGCCTAATATAGGCTCTTGTGTATGTCTTACAACAAGGGCAGGAACAGGCGGGATCGAGTGGTCGGAAATCCTCTTTATAGCTTGCATTTCGAACTGTAATATTGCCCCGCGAGCTAATAACCGTGCCGTTTCTGCCAATCCGTGTCGGCCAAACACAATCGAACATGTCTATGCCACGATAAATTCCCTCAACTAAATCTTCCGGTGTGCCTACCCCCATCAGATAGCGCGGTTTATCTGTCGGAAGATAGGGTTCTATCGTATCTAATATCTCATACATCAGGGCGTTTTCCTCTCCCACAGAAAGCCCGCCAATGGCAATACCTGGCAGATTAAAAGACCGGATTTGTTCTGTCGCTTCAATTCGCAGATCCTTATACATACCGCCCTGAATAATTCCAAAAAGGGCCTGAGTCTCTGAATAATTCCACTCATCAATACAACGTTCCAGCCAGCGTTTTGTTCTTTCTGTAGAATTTTTTACATAGTCGTAGTCTGCCGGATAAGGCACACATTCGTCTAGCTGCATCATAATGTCTGAACCGAGTTTTTGCTGAATTTGTACTGCTTTTTCCGGGCTAAGAAAATGCTTGCTCCCGTCAATATGTGATCGAAACTGAACGCCGTCTTCTTCTATTTTACGGTTATCTGCCAGACTGAAAACTTGAAAACCGCCACTATCAGTTAATATAGCCCCATCCCAAGCCATAAATTTATGCAGGCCGCCTGCTTTCTCAATCAGGTCCGGGCCCGGCCTCATCCACAAGTGGTAGGTGTTGGCCAAGATGATTTTCGCTCCTGCTGAAGCCACTTCTTGAGAGGTCATCGTCTTAACTGTCGCCTGGGTTCCGACAGGCATGAAGACAGGGGTCTCTATAATACCGTGAGGGGTGGTAAATTGCCCCCTGCGCGCAGCGCTATCACTTGATTTTGCTAATAACTTAAAACGAAACATGGGTTTCCTCCCCTTCAATGAACATGCAATCACCAAAACTATAAAATCGATACTTCTCGGAAATAGCCTCTTCATAGGCCGACAAGATATTTGCCCGTCCGTAAAAAGCGGACACCAGCATTAAGAGGCTGGACTTCGGCAAATGGAAGTTGGTCAAAAGAGCATCCATTATTTTAAATCGATAGCCCGGATAAATAAAAATATCCGTTTCACCCAGACAAGGCTTTACCAACCCTGTCTCTTCGTCCGCAATACTTTCCAAAGTCCGACAAGAAGTCGTCCCTACACAAACAATCCGCCCACGATTTTTTTTGCATTCATTGATTAAACGGGCGCTCTCCGAAGAAAGTTCATACAGCTCTCTATGCATGGTGTGATGTAAAATATTTTCTTCTTTAACAGGACGAAATGTTCCAATCCCCACATGCAAGGACAAGGGGGCAATGCCGATCCCTCTTGCCTTAACTCTTGCCAGTAACCCTTCCGTAAAGTGCAGGCCTGCAGTAGGTGCGGCTACAGAACCGGAGCGCTTTGCATAAACGGTTTGATAGCGATTATGGTCTTTGAGTACATGGTGAATATATGGGGGTAAGGGCATTTCACCAAGTTCAGCTAAGACTTCTTCCCAAATACCTTGATAGTAAAAATGTAAGAGCCTTGAGCCGTCTTCCTCAATGTCCATAACGTCAGCCTCAAGAATATCTTTTTTGAAAATAATATGGCGACCAAGCTTTAGTTTTCTTCCGGGCTTCGCCAGACAGCGCCAGGTATCTTTTTCCACTTCCCGAATTAACAAACATTCAATCATAGCCTCACTATTTGGTAAGTGGCCAAAAATTCTTGCAGGAATAACTTTACTTTCATTGACAACCAGACAGTCACCTGGGGCAAGAAATTGAGTGAGTTGGCCAATTACGGAATGTTCAAAGTGTTTGTCCTTATGTAAAACCATCATTCTTGAATCATCTCGCTTGCCCAGCGGATCCTGGGCAATAAGTTCCTCAGGCAGGTAGTAATCATAAGAATCAAGCAACAAATCCTTGGGGTAATCTTGTTTGCTTTGCATTGTCCACCTAAATAAGTTTGTTTTCTAATAAAATTTGTTCGATTTGCTCCTCTGAAAAAGCAAGTTTTTCAAAAGAACGTAGGGCATACATGGCTCTGCGCTCTGGTCTGCCCCGCGCTTTAATTTTATATTTTTTACGTAAATATCTAATATCTTCTTTGGTCAACTCATCTAACAATGAGAAATTCGCCTTCATTGGTTGAAAGTTTTCCGGGCTAGCCTGGCAAACATATAGATGTAAACTACCTAGCATCGTTGAGCGATCGGATAAAATGTCCACATGCTCAGCAGTTAAAACACGTAAACCGGAAGCAAGTTGCAAGGCAGCCACAAGGCCTGAGGCACACGACTCCAAATATCCTTCCACACCGCTAATCTGACCTGCAAAAAAGCGTTTCGGATTATCTTTGCAGCGATAGAAAGGTCCGAGGATGCGAGGAGAGCAAATAAAACTGTTACGGTGCATCACGCCGTAGCGAGCAAATTTTGCCTCCTCCAAACCCGGTATCATCCTAAATACTTTTTCCTGATGAGGGAATTTCAAACGAGTTTGGAAGCCGACAATATTCCAGAGTTCAGAAGCAAAATCGTCTTGCCGCAGCTGCACGACAGCATAGGGTTCTTTTCCTGTGCGCGGATCAATAAGACCAACCGGTTTCATAGGGCCAAATCGCAGTGTGTCAATACCGTCCCTAGCAAGTTCTTCTACCGGCTTGCAGCCCTCAAATAATAATCCCCGCTCAAATCCGGCAACCTCTGCCCGCTCAGCTTCCACTAGGGCATGATAAAAGCGAAGATATTCTTCTTTTGTGAAGGGACAATTCAAGTAGTCCCCCTCACCTTCTTCGTAGCGACTCATGGAAAAAACACCTTGCCGGTTGATTGACTCATTTTCAACCAAGGGAGCTGCAGCATCAAAAAAATACAAATTTTCGCTGCCGCTAAAGTCTGCTATAGAGCTAAATAAATTGCCTGCTGTCAAGGGACCTGTGGCAATAATGTGGTAATCCTCCCCCAGATCACTCAAATCATCTACTTGTGCAGTAATTAAATCAATATTTTTATGCTTTTTAAGTTTTTCTGTAATATAAGCGGGAAAGGCTTGTCTATCGACAGCTAAAGCATTTCCTGCAGGGATTTTCGTTTCCTCTGCAGCTTCCATTATGAGCGAGTTAAAGTGTTGCAACTCATATTTTAGTAAACCTGAACCGGTATTAACTTTTGTTGAACGCAAGGAGTTGCTGCAGACCAACTCGGCAAAATTGGGATCGCTATGAGCCGGGGTGAAAATACGCGGCTTCATGTCGATTAATTCAACACTTAAGCCTAACTCAGCAAGCTGCCAGGCAGCTTCTGAACCGGCCAAACCTGCACCTAAAACTTTAACTTTTCTCATCTTCAGAACTTTCTGCTTGAACTTCCTTTGTCTTTTTTTCCACTTTCTTGCGCTGGGATTTTGACAAGGAATTTATGCACTCCTTATTACTGCAACGTTTATATTTCCGCCCGCGATATTTCTTTTCCACCATATAGGAAGCACAAAGTTCGCAAATTTCTTCCAAGGGCCTATCCCAGCTGATAAACTCACAATTAGGATTATCCGCTTCTTTGGCACAAACATAAAAAATTGTTCCTCGTTTTCGGCTCTTCTTTTCATGAATAGCCGACCCGCAAAGAGGACATTTTCCTTCGGCAATAACCTCAATACTCTCAGTATATTGGCAATCAGGATAATTGTTGCAGGCAACGAACTGCCCGTAACGTCCATGTTTTATCACCAGTTTACCTTTCTCACAGAGAGGACAGTCTCTTCCTGTTTCTTGGTCCTTGAGAATTTTTCCGGTGATTTTATCATCAGCTTCTTTAATTTGCTCATGAAATGGAGGGTAGAACTCCTCTAATATTTCTATTCCTGAAACCTTGCCGGATTCAACATCATCCAATTTTTCTTCCATTTTTGCCGTAAAACCGATATCAACAATATTTTCAAAATGCTCTTCCAACAAATCTGTCACTGCGGTACCCAGGTCTGTCGGCAATAAGCTCCGTTGCTCCCGCTCTACATACTTCCTGTTTTGGATTGTTGAAATAATCGGGGCATAGGTGGATGGTCTACCCACCCCCTCTTCCTCAAGAGCTTTAATTAAACCGGCTTCTGTATACCGGCCCGGCGGCTGAGTAAATTTCTGTTCAGGCAATAATTTTTTTAAGGTCAGCTCCTGACCTTCAAGTAATTCAGGAAGCTTTTCCTTAGCTAATTCATCCCCGTCTTCCGTGTCCTCAGCTTTGCTTTGGTATACGCGCATCCAACCGGCAAATTTCATGGTTTCACCCTTGACCCGGAAAATTTTATCCTCCTCAGCGAGAACATCGCAAGTCACCGTGTCAAAAATGGCCGTACTCATTTGCGAAGAAATAAATTTGTTCCAAATAAGCCTGTACAAGCGTGATTGTTCACTAGAAAGGTCTCTGGCAATACGATCTGGGGTTAAGTCAAAATGAATCGGGCGAATGGCCTCGTGGGCATCCTGTGCAGATTTTTTATTTTTGAAGTAACGGGGTTTTTCCGGTAAATATTCCTTTCCGTATTCTTTGAGGATAAAGTCCCGCCCGGCTTGGATAGCCTCCCCGTTAACCCGCAAGGAGTCTGTACGGATATAGGTTACAAGTGATAGTTGCCCATAGCCTTCAATATTGACACCCTCATACAATTGCTGGGCAACCCGCATGGTTCGGCTTGCGGTAAAACCAAGCGCCCGAGAGGCCTCTTGCTGCAAGGAAGAGGTCGTAAAAGGAGGAAAAGAAGAGCGTTTACTTTGTCTTTTCTTTAAGCTATGAACACGAAATTTTGCCGTTTTTACCGCCTCACTAAGCGCTTTTGCTTCTGCTTCATTATTTATTTTTTGAACAGAGATTTTCCCCTTTTTCAAGAGGCCGTGAAAACGAGCCCGGAAGCTTTCAAAGGAAAGGGTTTCCAGTTCTGCAGTTAAATGCCAATATTCTTCCGGTATAAAGGCCTGGATTTCCCGCTCTCGCTCAACAATCATCTTTGTTGCTAAAGATTGAACACGGCCGGCAGACAAACCCTTTAAAACCTTTTTCCAAAGTAGAGGGCTAAGCTCATAACCGACAAGACGATCTAAAATACGCCTTGTTTGCTGTGCATTAACCAAGTCCATATCAATAGGCCTCGGATTGCTCACCGCCTCCTCAATGGATTTTTTATTAATCTCATGAAAGGTAATTCGGCAAGGACTCGCCGGATCTATCTTAAGTGCCGTGGCAAGATGCCAGGCAATCGCTTCCCCTTCCCTATCCGGGTCAGTAGCCAACAAAATATCATCTGCTTTTTCTTTTTTCTTCCTCAGGTCCCGAACAACCGATTCTTTTCCCGGCATAGTAATATAGCGGGGTTTAAAAGCATTTTTCACATCAACTCCCAGCGTTGATTTTGGCAAATCACGCACATGGCCTACCGAGGCAGCCACTTCAAAGTCCTTACCTAAATATCGGGCTATTGTCTTTGCCTTTGCCGGAGATTCTACAATTACCAGTGTCTTCGTCATGTCAGTTCCTTCTATTTTAAGTCAATTACCGGATTAATCGTTCAAAGCATCATACACAGCCTTATCTGTTCGACTACTGCCGGTATACTTTTATACATTTTTAATATATACAGCATAAAGCTGTCTCTGTCAAAAAGACACGCCCCATTTTCCGGCAGATATACCCCTTTCTCTCTAATTTAAGAAGATAAGCACTTAGCTCCGATAGAGATATTTCTGCCATATGGAGCAAATCTTCTTCACTATAGCTATTAACCCCTATTTTCAAAATGAGTTTTCTTTCTTTATCGGACAAGTTATTATACTCATCATCAGTTCTTTTTTCTAAACAAAGCTCCTCCCCTTTTGTCCTTTCTCCTCGCTTATCCGCCGGTTTTTGTCTTGTTCTGCCGGCAAAGCCCCTTATGCAGGGCTTTGCTTCCTGCAAATCGTTCAAGCGTGAAAAGGAGTCTAAAATCATTGCGCCGTCGGCAATTAATTGTAGTGACCCCCGATAGCTTTCCAGTTCAAGGTGGGCAGGAGCAACCAAAAGCTCTCTTCCTTGTTCTGCTGCAAATCTGGCGGTAATTAGGGTTCCGCTCCTTTCTGCAGCTTGTATGATAATCACGGCATGGCTGAGGCCGCTAATCAAACGATTCCTACTATGGAAGTTTATTTTTCGGATGGGGTATTTCGGAGGAAATTCACTGGCTATAAATCCTTCTTTTTGAATCTCTTCAGCCAAGCGCCGGTTCGTCTTGGGGTATATTTCCTCAAGACCGCACGGCAACAAGGCGCAAGTAACACCGCCTCTTGCCAAGGTCATACTATGTGCCTCGCTGTCCAGGCCCAAGGCTAGCCCACTTACAATTGGGTGCAAGTTTGCAACGAGAAGAGAAATGATTTTTTTGCACAAGAATCTTGAATAGGGTATTAATTTTCTTGCCCCTACGAGGGCTATCGGTATGCTGTTATTTAGAATAGATGGAGCCTGACCTTTATACCACAACCATAAGGGTGGATCCGGTATAAAATCCAAGTTCTTAGGCCAAGTGCTATTAGCCGGACAGCTAATTCTCAAGCCATCCTCATACAGATACAAGGCCTGTTCACTGAAATGTTTTAAAGAAAGGGGCCTTTCTCCACTTTTATTTGTAAAAGCAGAGGCTAGGTATTCTTCCCACTCCTCCTCGGACAGCAAAAGCAAATTGCCCCCCTTAAATAATTTTACCCGCTCACGCCAACTTATATTAAAAAGCCGTACAAGTTGATCCAGGAAAAGGGCTCGTCGAATCATTTTAATCTGTTTTTCCTCCCCAGTCATAAACTTCCCCTATGTATGGTATATTTTGTTCTTTGAAAGAATATGGCTTCATCTACATTTTCCCGGCTTACTGTCTCCAATTCGGCTAAATCTGCAAGTGTTCTTGCAATTTGCAAAATTTGTGTATAGCTGCGCAAGGAAATATGTAATTCCTCAGCAATTCGATTGGTATAATGTAAAAGCTGTTCGGAAATACCATATTTTTTTGCTTCGTGGATATGGAAGGAGGATGCGTTGTGAAAATCCATCCCCGCTTCAACCCCCTTCAGCTGCCTATGCCGCTCTTTTTGAATTGTCCATGCCCGCTCAATTCTTGCTTTGAATTGAAAAAACTCCTTTTCCTTTTCTTTAACTTTCTTATCTGTAAGAGAGTAGAAAAACTTGTTTTCTGCACTGATTGACAAAACCAGGTGAAAACGGTCCCAAACAGGCTCACTGATTTTTTGTAAATATTGCTGTATTTTTACTTTCGAACACCGGCAAGCTCTGAACCGGTCAACAGCGAATCCACAAGGGCAAGGATTTGCTGCAGATAAAAGCAAAAAATCCGCCGGTAAAGTTACATTTTGATTTGATCTAGCTAGAAATATTTGTTTTTCCGACAGAGCCTCACGTAAGCACTCTAATTTACTGCTGCTATATTCTGTCAACTCATCTAAAAATAATATACCACGATGGGCTAGGCTGAAAAGACCGGGTTTTATAGGCGTGCCGCCCCCGGTTAAAGCTGCTTTTGTCAGAGAAAAGTGCGGGGAAAGAAATGGCCTTTGACCATTGGCTATACGGTTATCCTGCTTACCGGCAATACTGTAAATTTTTTTCAGCATATAATTTTCTTCCGGAGTCAGCGGTGGCAACAAGCTTCTTGCTAAAGAGAGAAGCATCGTTTTTCCCGATCCGGGAGAGCCTAGAAGAATGAGGGAATGCCAACCGGCAAGGGCTATTTCCAAGCCTCTTTTTGCAATTTCCTGCCCTTGGAAAGCAATAAAACTTTGCCAATCTTCTTGAGAAAAATCCTTTTGCCCAGCCTGCCGAAGCTGCCCTATAGCTTTTTTATTAATTTCCTTAGACTTCGGCCTTTCTACTTGTCGGTAGTAGTCAAGAACTTCTCCCAAGTCAGACACCGGAATATAATTAAGTTGCGGAAAGTTTTCTGCTTCCGGGCAATTTCCTTCGGGAAGCAGCATGCAGGAATCTTCTCTTTTGCTAGCCTCTTCCAAGCAAGTAAAAATGCCCGGCACCTCTCTGATTTTCCCGCTTAAACCAAGTTCGCCGATTACAGTTAGTTTAGCATTATTAACTAGGACACCCACTTGCCCGGAGGCTTCTATAATGGCTAAGGCAATAGGCAAATCATATAAACTGCCTGCTTTGGCCATCCAGGCCGGAGCAATGGCTACAATAATTCTGCCCCGGGGCCATTGTAAACCTGTATTAAGAATGGCGGCTCGAAGGCGGGCCTCCACATCCCTACTTCTTCCGCTGGCCAGGCCGCTGATAGAAAAAGAGGGCAAGCCAGGTAAAATGCTTGCTTCCACAACAGTTGATATGGCTTCAAAGCCCAAAGGGATATAAGTATAAATTTTGCTGTACATCATGCCACCCCTTTCCCATTAAATCCTAGGGGAATAGGCCAACAAAAGTTTTAAACTTTTTTACAAATCCCGACAAAAGACAACAATTGCTGATTTTTCCTTTTCATGAGAGAAAACAGGAGACAAAAATGATATACTTCTCCTTGTGCCCGTTGAGATTCACCTACTTTTCATACTGATACGGGCAGCATAGTATATTATTTCGGATTACATAAGGAGATTCTAATGAAACTAGGAATTGTTGGTTTGCCTAATGTAGGAAAAAGCACGCTATTTAATGCCATCACCCATGCCGGCGCGGATGTAGCTAATTACCCCTTCTGCACAATAGAGCCGAATCATGGCGTTGTTGCCGTTCCTGACCATCGCCTGCAGATACTTTCCAATATTAGCGGAAGTAAAAAACTTGTTCCGGCGACAATTGAGTTTGTCGATATTGCCGGCCTTGTTGAAGGGGCCAGCCGAGGCGAGGGCTTAGGGAATCAATTTCTTGCAAATATTCGTGAAACTGATGCCATCTTGCACGTGGTGCGCTGCTTTGAGGACGACAATATTACCCATGTCTCCGGCAAGGCCAATCCCATTCATGACAGTGAGATTATTAATCTCGAATTAATCCTTTCCGATATTGATTTTTTAGAAAGAAGAATAGCAAGAATTGAGAAAACGGCCAAAAGTGGTGATAAGAAGGCAAAAGAGTCTCTTGAATTTCACTCTCGCTTATTAAGTCATTTAGAAGAAGAGAAGCCCGCCCGCAGTTTTTCGATAAGCGATGAGGAATTGGCCGAGTACGGCCATGAATTACCCCTATTGAGTTCAAAACCTGTCCTTTATATCGCTAATATTGCTGAGGACTGTATCAATAGCGAGGTTGAAGCTGTAAAAGAGCTGGAAGAACTGGCTCGGCAAGAAGGCGCCTCACTGATTCCGATTAGTGCTAAGATTGAGGAAGAGATCTCTCTTCTGGACGATGATGAGAAAAGCATCTTCCTTGACGAACTAGGCCTTGAGGAACCGGGACTAAATCGTATTATTAGAGCCAGCTACCGCTTGCTGGGCCTCATCTCCTATCTTACAACCGGGGAAGTAGAAACAAGAGCTTGGACGATAAAAAAAGGAACAGCAGCTGCTGAAGCAGCCGGGAAAATTCATTCTGATATAGAACGTGGCTTTATCCGGGCAGAAGTTGTTGATTTTGACACCCTAGCTAAGTTGGGAAGCATGAAAGAAGTTAAAGAAAAAGGGCTTATGCGGTCTGAGGGGCGCAACTACATTATGCAAGATGGTGATGTTGTCCTCTTCCGCTTTAATGTTTAGAAAGGGCTATTATGTTCATTATTGGCATCACAGGGGGGATCGGCAGCGGGAAATCAACCTTCGCTTCGCTTTTGCACGAGGCCGGTTTACCTGTAATTGATGCTGACCAATTATCACATGAGATGACCGCTGCTAATGGTCCTTCCATGAAAAAAATCGGAGCAATCTTCGGAAATAAAATGCTTCAGCAAGATGGCAGCCTTAATCGTAAGGCTATGGCCGAATTAGCCTTTCAGGATAAGAAGGCCCTCGACCTCTTAAGCAGGATTATTCATGAGGATGTTTTTGACCGGATGGACGAGATAATAAAAGATTTGGAAAAACAGCGTGCAGCCAGTCTTGTTCTTGATGTCCCGATTCCTGTCGAGCATGGTTTTCTTGATCGCTGCAAGCTTATTTGCTGCATCTGGGCAGATGATGATATCCGCCTGGACCGCCTTGTCAAGCGCGGTCTTCCCGCGGAGGAGGCAAAACGCAGGATGGCTGTGCAAATGACAAAAGAGGACTACAAGAAAATCTCCCACTATTTCATAATGAATAATGGGAGTTTAGAGGACTTGCGCGGTGAAGCGGAAAAACTTTTACAAGAAGAGCTTGCTTCCCGGGGTATTCCCTATCGCTCTTTGATTTCGCCCCAGCTCTTACCCGCTCCATAATCAACAACAAGCGGTATTGACAGAGCCATCGCATTTTCCATCTTTTCTTTTACAATCCTGCTCACTTTTTCTACTTCTTCATCAGGGCATTCTATCAACAACTCATCATGTACCTGTAAGATGATTTTTGCCGCCAACTTCTGTTTTGTAAATTCTTCATCAACTTTAACCATCGCAAGCTTTATTAAGTCAGCTGCACTACCTTGCACCGGGGCATTCATGGCAGCTCTTTCGCCAAATTTTCTTTGGTGAAAGTTTTTACTCTTTAGTTCAGGAATATAGCGTCGCCTGTGTAAAATAGTCTCCACATAGTCGTACTTTTTTGCAAAATTCACTTGTTCTTCCATCCAGGGTCTAACCTGAGGATAGTAGATATCATAAGCTTCAATATAGGCCCTTGCCTCGTTAACAGAGATTCCCAAATCTCGTGCTAAGCCAAAATCGCTAATGCCGTATATGATGCTAAAGTTAACGGTTTTTGCGCTTCGTCGTTCTTGTTCAGTAACATAGACAGGCTCTTTGGAAAACAGCTTGGCCGCTGTACTCAAATGGATATCTTCTGCCTTAACAAAAGATTCTCTCAAATGTTCATCCTTGCTGAGCTCGGCTAATAAGCGCAATTCAATCTGTGAATAGTCTGCATCAATGAAACTATAACCCGGACGTGAGATAAAGAGATTGCGGATGGCCCTTGCCCAATCAGACCGTACAGGAATATTTTGCAGATTCGGTTCTGCCGAAGACAGTCGGCCTGTGGTCGTGAGCGTTTGCTTAAAATGGGTATGTATCTTGCCGGCCGGGCTGATTTCCTTGTAAAGGCCATCTACAAAGGTTGATTTCAACTTGCTGATTTCACGATATTCAAGAATCAGAGCAATGACAGGATGAGAATCAAGCAGGTTTTCCAAGACATCAGCTGCTGTTGAGTAGGCGCCACTTTTTGTTTTCTTCCCCCCTTTTAACCCCATTTTTTCAAACAAGACTTCACCTAGCTGTTTGCTTGAATTTAAATTAATTACTTCGCCAATATAGAAATAGATTTGTCTTTCTAAGTTTGCAATCTCCTCCCCCATCTCCTCTGAAAGTTTTTTCAAAGACTCAGTATCAATATGGATACCTTCTCGCTCCATTTTTGTTAAAACAATATTTAGGGGAAACTCCAATTCAAAAGCCAGTTGATACATATTTTGTTCCTTGAGCAAGCCTACTTGCCTCTCTTCAAGTTTCTTTAAGGCAAAAAGGCGCAAGGCGGCCTCCGCCTTTATTTCTTCAAGCGAAGCTGTCTCCAAACTTGTAGATAAGAGTAGGTTTTCTCCTGTAGCCAGGAGGAAGGATTGGCTAAAAGCTTTTTCGAAGTCATCTTGTTTCAGCTGACTCAAAAGATAAGCGGCAATTTCGGCATCGTAATAGACTTTGTTTGGGATATCCAACTGATGCTTGCGAATGAGTTCTTTTCCGGCCCATAAGACTAATTCACTATTATTCTCAAGAAGTAAGGCCCATACTTCCTTTATCCTGTTTTGCTCAAATAAAAATATTTGTCTTTCTTCGTTGAGCAAGGCAAAGAGTTTTTCCCCAAGCGAACTGAGATAAATTTTTTCATTTTTCTTCAAAAAGTCCTGAATCTCAGCAACCGCTGTCCAATCTTCCTTTACTTCAGAAATACCCTCTTCCTCCAGGTCGAAGCGCTTATTAAAGCTTTTAATGTTTAGCCTTGAAAAGAAGGAACTAAGCTTATCCTTGTCAATCCTATTATTTTCTTGGGGCCAGTCCACCGGTGCAGCAAAATTCAAACGAGCTAAATCGTAGGAGAGGTAAGCTGACTCTTTACCCTCTCCAAGTCTCTTCTTTGTTGCCCCCTTTATTTCATCAAGATTAGCATAGACTTGGTCTAAGGTCCCATATTCAGATATAAGACTTGTTGCTGTTTTTTCTCCAATACCCTTAACGCCGGGAATATTATCTGAAGAATCCCCTTTTAATCCTTTATAGTCCAAGAGTTGTTCAGGTAGAAAACCGAAGGCTTCAAAAAACATCTCGCTATCGATTATTTCCCTGGCACTCATACCCTTTTTTGTATAGGGATAAACAATAAGAACCGTGTCGGATATCAATTGCCATAGGTCTCTGTCTCCACTCAAAATATATACAAGACTTCCCCGGTCTGAAGCTTTTCTGCTAAGCGTGGCAATAAGGTCATCCGCCTCGAAGCCCTCGGCTTCGAGTACATTGTAACCAAGATACCCTAATACTTCTTTTACCAAGGGAAATTGCAGGGCAAGATCTTCATCCATCTCCTTACGTCCGGCTTTGTATTCGCTGTAAAGCTCATGACGAAAAGTTGGCCCGGACAAATCAAAGCAAACAGAAACTGTTTTTGGTTCAAGTTTATCAACATAACTGAATAACATATTGAGGAAAGTAAAAACAGCCCCCGTTGGCGTACCGTCCGGCGCGGTAAATCTTCGGTTTCGGGAAATACCAAAATAGGCCCTGTGCAAGATGCTACTCCCGTCAACAAGTAAAATACTCTCCTCTTGCTTTTCAAATTCAGGCCTACCGGTCTTATTTTTTTCGTTAATTTGCCTATTATCCATATATTCCTCCTCGTCTAATCCTGAACGCTTTGTTCATCTATAATAAAGCGAAAAATCTCTCCTGCAATGGCACTAATATCGACTGAAGCATCTTCCAGAACAATGGCAATAGCTATGGGATGCTTATCACTTTGCATAAAACCTGTGAATAAAGAGTTATTACTTAGCTTTCCTTCCTCATCGCTTATTTGTGCCGTTCCTGTTTTTCCGCCAATTCGCCAACCCGGTATTTGAGCAGACCGCGCCATGCCGACCTGCACAGAATGTATCATATCATTTGCCAGAATAGCCATTTCTTCAGATTTCCCGCAAATTAAAGGGACAGCGTTTAGGGGATACTCCCGAAAGTCCTCCCCCGGTTCCTGTCTTTCAAGAACCAAGCGGGGCGGGAGCATGACCCCGTTATTAGCAATGGCACCGGAAATTAGCGCTAAGTGCAGCGGGGTAACGGTAAGCTCTTGCCCCTCAAGTGCCTGCCCAATAGCCAGCCAAGACAGGACATGGTCGCTGATTTGCGGATCCATTTGCAACTTGCTGCTTTTAACAAAAATTTTATCCAAGTTAATCTCTTGATTGAAAGCAAAGTGTTCCGCCTTGTCTAATAAGGCTTTTCCGCCGGAAAAAATGGCCACCTGACCAAAATAATGGTTACAAGAAACAGCCAGAGCATCCTCTCTATTTACATAGCCATGACCGGCATCCGCCCTATTTTCCAGAACACTTCCCGGTCCAAGAAGGGGACTTGTTCCGCTACACGGATGAATATAGTCGGGATCAAATGCAGGTGAAGAAATCCAGGCACTGTCTGTAATCACTTTAAAGGTTGAGCCGGGCATATATTGAGCTAGAAAAGCTTTATTGAACAAAGCACCCTCCGGAATATCTTTCCACTCAACAACATTTTCAGGCGATACAAAGGGAGCATTCACAACACTCAAAATATCGCCTGTTTTATAGTTTAAAATAACAATTGCTCCGCTGTAGCCCGCCAAAAGCTCTGCCGCTTTCCCGGATATTTGCGCATCTAAACTTAAGCGCAAATTACTTCCCTTATCTCCTCGCCCGGTCAGATCATAGAGAAACTGCTTCAAGCCTCCGCGGTCAATTCCTGTTAATTCTGCTTGATAACGCTCTTCAATCGTATTGGCTATATTATGAGTATAGTCACCAATAACTTGGACCAGGGCGGAGGCCAAAAAGTCATCCTCTGCGTAATATCTTTTCCCCTCTTGGCTGAAGGCTAAAGGATAGCCATGGCGGTCAAAAATTGTTCCGGCCTGGGCATAGCTGCCTTGTAAAGACAATTTGTTTTCCCCCTCATGGCCGGAAAGCATTTTAGACGCCCTATTTTGTTGTAAAAGAACACCGGCAAAAAGAGCAATAAAAATGAGAAAGATGGCCAAACTCATGATTCTAAGATTTCGAATAAGTTGCTTCAAGATGTAAAATCCCCTTTTTCTCTTCTATTCCATAAACCTAAGAGAACTCCCGCCAAAAAATATTTGGCCAGCATGGAAGATCCGCCCCGGGCAATAAAGGGCAAGGTTACACCGGTCAAGGGAATTAGTCCTGTACAACCGGCAACAACAACGGCCGCCTCAATAAAGAAATAGGAGGATATGCCCAGGGTTAAAGCCGCACTAAAGCTATCCCGGGTAATTAAGAATGAGTTCGCCCCCCTAAGCCAAATGGTCATAAAAATTACAATAACCGCTAGGCCTAATAAAATTCCTTGCTCTTCAACCAGAAAAGAAAAAATCATGTCTGAACTAGCCAAGGGAATTGCCCTCGGTTCGCCTCGCCCCGTCCCTATACCGAAGAGCCCGCCTCTGCTAATAGCTTTTAAGCCACGAATAATCTGGTCATTTTGGGCATTTACTTCTGTCCAAAGAGTTAGCCAGCCATGAATTCGTAACTTTACATAAGGGAGCAATTGATAGGATAAAAAGAAGACAAAACTTCCCATGCTAAGGAGCAAAAAGGTCTTCAGATATTCCGAGGTCATCACGGTAAAAACTAAAAGAGTTAGTGGTAGCAATATCATGAGAGAGCCCAAGTCCGGCAGCAACAAAATAAGGATAAAATTAATTCCGGCCCAAAGAAAGAAGAGAATTTGCCGCTTAAAACTCAATTTTGCTTTAAAAAACCAAGCTAAAACCAGCAAGTAAGAAATTTTAGCAAATTCACCTAATTGCAGGCTAAATCCTAAAGGTAAAACAATCCATAGCCGCGCACCGGTGCCGGCTATGTCAGACCCCAAAAGTATAGTTGCGAGGTAGAGGATGGGCGTAATAACGATACATAAAGGGGCAAGCTTTTCGAGGAGCCGCGTACGGCTTACAATTATTATGACTATCGGCATAATTATCAAGCCCAAAATAGGAAAAATACTTTGTTTAATGAGGTCCATTTTCAAAAATTCAAGCCAGCGATGTTCATTCCAAGCATCAGTTTGGGGCATGCTTCGATTTAACAGACTAAGGCGGATCTGGATAACAAAGCCCAAGGACATGAGAAGGCAAAAGGCGGAATAAGTCAGACCGTCAAAAAAAGAAAATAGCTGTTGCCAAATTAGACCGGACGCTAATAAGAGCAAAATAAAAAGAGAAGACAAAAGGACTGTCAGAGGGATTAAAGTTTGCAACTCAGAAGGAATCATGAAGACTACTTGCAGAATAGCAAGCGGCAGATATAGGGTCAAAAGAATGGAAGCAGCCCTTGGCAGACTTTCTTGCTCATAAGAAAAACTTTTTTCTAAAGCAGAAATTCCGGCATATTTTACCCCGGATTTTTTGGCTGATTTTCGCTCGTCAAAAAACAAAAATTTTGTCTTAGCAATTTGGATAACGTCTTCGTGCTTTAAGCGAATTGTTTTTGTAATTTCCTTATCATTTAGATAAATACCGGCCGACGGCGAGGCTTGGGCAAGACGCCAGGAACCACTGTAGAGATATATGATGGCATGATGCCTTTTTACACCTTTTCCTTTAATTCTAACATCAGAAGACCTGGCCCTACCCAGTGTTGTCGTATAATAAAGGGGGAGGTTAACAACAAAATCTGCCCCCCTTTCCTCTCCGGAAAGAAGAAAGAAGCCTTCTACCCCATCTTGTTGTAAGGAAAATCTCCTCCGCAAGCTCACAAAGGCTTCGAAAAACAGAGATATCGTGGCAAAGACAAAGAAAAAAGAACTCAGATAGCGTGAGAGATAGGATAAATAAGATAAACTAACTGAACACAGTATTCTCAAATCTTTCACCACTTCCAGAAATATAAATACGCCACAATCGGATGATAGCGCAAAACAAAAACAGGTGCAAATTTGGGCAACAAATATTTAAAATAATTAAAACTTCTTTATTCATATATTTTGCTGTGCGTAAATTGCTCAAATGCCCAAAAACACTTGACAATAGCGATTTCGCTATGCATAATATTTTAGAAATTGTCTGAAGGAGGCACACATGAATAAAACTGATTTAATTGCTGCAGTTGCAGAAAAAACTGAATTAACAAAAAAGGATAGTGAAAAAGCTGTTAACGCTGTATTCGAGTCTATCGCTGAAAGTCTTGAGAAAGAAGAAAAGGTTGTTATCGTGGGCTTCGGTACATTCGAAGTACGCCAGCGCGCCGAGCGCATGGGTCGTAATCCAAGCACCAAAGAAGTTATTAAAATACCGGCTTCAAAAGCACCCGCATTCAGAGCTGGTAAAAATCTCAAAGACCGCGTCAACAGCTAATTATTCGTTAATTTTTATCGGATGGGCTGTCGTGTGTGACAGCCTTTTTTTTGTCTAGGCGGATTAACTTTTGTATCTCACTTTCTAAAACTCGGATGGCATCTGCATTACTGTAGCTTTTTGCCCCCTCAATTAAAACTCTTGTTTTTATCGGCTTTAATGATGGGCCCCTCTCTCCAAAATGCAAAGGCAAAAGGGCCTTACTATTTTTTTCAGACTCCTTTTCTTTCAGTTTTTCCAAGCAATAACGCACATTTCTTTCAACTTGCGATATAGTCACGTTGAAAGCATCAGCTACCAAAGGATACAGGGTTTTACTCAGCGGTTGACGCAAGCTGGGGTTTAAGGTCAGTTGCACGAGCATATACTTCAAAAATTGATAGCCCTTTAATGAGTGATCAAATTTATAACAAGATAAGACTGCTTCCACATAAAAATTTGCATTCATCTCTTCTGCCTCAATATTTCGTCCTCGCTCACGAAGGATTATTTTTGCCATATCATCAATTCTTTTCACGGCATATGGTGCACCCTTCCTGCCATCAACGATATAATGATATCTCCCCATGGGATCTTTAAAACCGATAAGCCCCTTTTCCAGCATTAGCTGATCTACTTTTTGCAATAGTTCTTTACTACTCGAAACAACATAAAAAGCTATACTCTTCTCTCTTCTTCTATTTGTTTCTACAAACATAAAAAGTCTCCTTTATCTTTCTTAGTTTATATCATAAAGGAATTCAAGTATAAAAATTTTGCAAATAGCGAAATTTTTGTCGAAAATCAATTTTCTTCAGAAACATCTTCCGGCTCAGCAAGTTCCTCGATGTCAACAACGATTCTTGAATGAGGGACTACTGTAAAGCGATAGAGGGTATTTTCCTTTAATTCTTCAGACCAGGGGCTAAGGAGCATTTTTTCTTCCTGATAGTAAAGGATATGTCCATCCTGTCTTACTTCGGAAATGTCAATATTGTAGTTATGAGCATTTCCTTCAAGTAGTTCAATGACATCAAGAAGACGAGGGCCTAACTCAAAAAAAGCAAAGGCAAGAAGCAGGAAGGTAATCAGGGAGGGCAAGAGGTAGCTGTACTTCCGCCTATTCTGTTTAGCCCAGTTAATCCGTAAGCGGTAGTATAAAAATGCGAACAGGCTAAAGAATAGGAGCAGGCTAATTATCAAGCTAAGCAAAAAATACAAATAATTCATTTTATCTCCCCACCAACTCTTTAAATTCCTCTTCTGTAAGCAAGGGAATGCCCAGCTCTTTCCCTCTGGTCAACTTGGAGCCGGCCGATTCACCATAGATTACATAGTCCGTATTTTTAGATACAGACTTTCTCACAGATGCCCCTAAACGTTCAAGGATGGTCCCAGCCTCTTCACGGCTCATATGGCTAAGCGTGCCGGTAAGAACAACTGATTTTCCGGAAAAGAAATGATCCCTCATGGGCTCCGCTTCCTTCTCATCACGGAAAGCTAAGCCTTCTCTGCGTAATTCTTCTATCAGCTTTTTATTCTCATCTTCAGCAAAAAAGAAGAGAATCGCTTTGGCACTTTCTTCTCCAATGTCGGTAACTTGTAGTAAGTCCTCCTTACTTGCCTTCATTAAAGAATCCAAATCTTTAAAATGAGAAGCCAAATTCCTTGCTGTTTGCGGGCCGATATGGCGGATACCAAAACCGCTAATCAACCGCCACAAATCATTATTTTTTGATTGTTCAATATTTGCCAGCAGATTACCCACTCGCTTTTCCCTGCCAATAATCCCTATTTCCACCAGTTCGCTTTCACGGTCTTTTAACCTATAGAGATCAACAATAGAGTGGAGATAGCCCTCACTGTATAAGATTTCAACCGTTTGCTCACCAAGACCGGAAATATCCATAGCAGCTTTCGAGGCAAAATAAATAATTTTCCGACTAACTTGGGCGGGGCAGGAAATGTTTGTACAGTATAGGTCAACCGAATCATCTATGTTTTCAACATGAGTATGGCAAATCGGACAAGTCTCCGGCATTTGCCAAATTTTAGAATGAGCTGGTCTTTTTCCCTTATTGACAGAAATAATATGCGGAATAATATCACCACTTTTACTTAGTAAAACGGTATCACCAATGCGAATATCCAGACTTTGAATAATCATGCCATTATGCAAACTAGCCCTGGATACGGTTGAGCCGGAGATATGGACCGGCTCAAGGATAGCCAGAGGCGTCAACTTTCCCGTTCTTCCCACTTGTACATCAATATCCAAAAGAAGTGTCTCTTTTGTCTCCGGAGGATACTTATAGGCAACAGCCCAGCGGGGCACTTTACTCGTTTGCCCTAAAGCTTCCCTATAGGCTAACTGGTCTACTTTAACTACGGCACCATCAATCCCATAGGATAAGGCTTCCCTTTCCCTGGCAATGCGCGAAATAGCCTCGATAATCTCCTCATCGCTTTTGCAAAGGACAATATTAGGGAGCAATTGAAAGCCTAGACTCTCTACCCACTGCAAACTGGCATAGTCACTATCAAAACTTGCCCCTTTCAGGTGGGTAACTTCGAAAACAAAATAGTTTAGCCCCCTCTCCTTTACTAAGCCGGGATCCAACTGACGAAGTGTTCCGGCAGCCGTATTACGGGGATTAGCAAAGGTCCTTAGACCTTGATTTTCTTGTTCCTCATTTACACGTAAAAAATTTTCATAGGGCAAATATACCTCAGCCCTAAGGTGGAGTTCTTCTATATTTTCCGGCAGCTGGAGCGGTAAATTAATAAGTTCCTTTGCATTTTCACTAACATCTTCACCATAGTGAAGCCCATCGCCACGAGTATGGGCAAGAACAAAGCTACCGTTTTTATAACGCAAGCTGAGTGATAAACCGTCTATCTTTTCTTCAACGCTGAAAGAAGCATCCGGAAATCGTTGGCGTATTGCCTGTGCGAAATTCACAACCTCGTCAATCTCAAAAACATCCTGTAGTGACAGCATGGGGTAAATAAGCGAAACTTGGGCCAAACTATTGCTGGCCCTTCCGCCTACATTCGCTGCAGGTGAGTCGCTAACGACTTCTTCCGGATATTTTGCTTCTAATTCTTCTAGGCGATGCAAGAGAATATCATACTCAACATCCGACACCAGGGGTGAATCTAAGTCATAATAAGCATGATTTAGCTCTAAAAGATAGCTGCTTAATTTCTTCAGCTCTTGTATTTCTTTTTCTCTTCGTGTTTGTTCAGCCATATAATCCAACCCTAAGCCTGCTGCAGCTGCCTTAAACGCTCTTTTGTGTTAAGTAGAGCTTCTTGATAATTGGCCAGTTTTTCCCTCTCTTTTTGTACAACCTGTTCCGGGGCCCGTTGTACAAATTTTTCATTGCTTAACATTTTTTCACAACGGAGAACCTCTTTTGCTAATGAATCACGTTCTTCTTCAAGGCGGCCTATTTCTTCCTCAATATCAATAAGATCTTCTAAAGGGATATAAAGGACTCCTTTTGAAAAGTTTGCGGAAACAGCTTGCAAAGGAATTTCAACATCCGTTTCATACAACTTGACAGAATGAATTTTTGCTAAGTGGGAAAGCAAATCAGGACTAGTGGAAAAAAGTTCTCTTATACCCTCATCGTCAGTAAGCAAACTCAGCTCGATCTCTTTTCTCGGGGGAACGTTTAGCTCTACTCTCAAATTACGGACAATACGGATTACCTCCATAAGAACAGCAAGCTCTGAAGCGGTTTCGGCAAAGTAAAAATCTTCCCGAACTTCCGGCCATCGGCTAGAAACTAAATCGCCTTCCTCATGGATAAGATGGGTGAATATTTCCTCTGTGACAAAGGGCATGTAGGGGTGCAATAATTTTACTGCTGTTACAAGGACATGGTTCAAGACAAACTGAGCCGTTGTACGGCTTTTACCCTTAATTTGCAAACGAGCTTTAACCATCTCGATATACCAATCACAAAAATCATCCCAGAGAAAACTATATATATTGCCTAATGCAATCCCTAAATCAAAATTATCGAAATTCTGATTGACGGTTTGAATTAATTTTTGCAGCTCATGCAAAATCCATTTATCTTCCCGTGCAAAATCCTCCGGTCCGATAGCGGAAAAATCCATCTCCTCATCAAAATTCATTAAGGCAAAACGGAAAGCATTCCATATTTTGTTTGAGAAGTTCCTTGCGGCTTCAATTTTCTCTTGGGAGAATCTGGTATCATTTCCGGGTGAAATCCCGTTTATGAGGGCAAAGCGTAAGGCATCTGCACCATACTGCCGGATCATATCTAGAGGATCAATACCGTTACCTAAGGATTTGGACATTTTTCTGCCCTCGGCATCCCGTACGAGACCATGGATATATACATATTTAAAGGGAATTTTTCCTGTTTGTTCCAAGGAGGAAAAGATCATCCGGGCCACCCAGAAGAAAATAATATCATATCCTGTTACCAGAACATCTGTGGGAAAAAACTTCTCCATATCTTCTGTAGTCTCCGGCCAACCAAGTGTTGAAAAGGGCCAAAGTGCCGAGGAAAACCAGGTATCAAGAGTGTCTTCATCCTGAAGCAAAGAAGCCTTGCCGCAATGGACACAGGTAGCCGGTTCATCGAGAGAAACGGTAATTTCGCCACAATCCCGGCAGTACCATGCAGGAATCCGATGCCCCCACCAAAGCTGACGAGAAATACACCAGTCACGAACATTTTCCATCCAATTAAAATATATCTTAGAAAAACGTTCCGGAACAAATTTTATTTGTCCATCCTTAACCACATCAATAGCCGGTTTAGCCAATTCTTCCATTTTCACAAACCATTGCATCGATATCATCGGTTCAACAGAGGTATGGCAGCGTGAACAATGGCCAACTTGGTGAACAATATCTTCTACCTTGCTTAGGTATCCATTTTCTTCTAATTCCCGAACAATAAGTCTACGCGCTTCGCTGCGATCAAGACCGGCAAATTTTCCACCATTCTCGTTTATCTTGCCCTGCTCATCCATCACACTGAGAATAGGCAAATCATGGCGAAGACCAATTTCAAAATCATTCGGGTCATGACCGGGGGTAACTTTTACAACACCTGTCCCAAACTCCTTTTCTACATAAGAATCAGCAACAATAGGAATCCTTCGATTGACAATTGGCAAAATAACCTCTTGGCCAATATATTGACGATAACGTTCATCCTCGGGATGAACGGCTAAAGCTGTATCGCCAAGCATCGTTTCCGGGCGAGTGGTCGCAATTTCCAGGTATCCGTCAACATCAGCTAATGGATAGCGGATATGCCAAAAGTGTCCCGCTTTTTCTTCATAGTCAACCTCGATATCTGAAATGCTGGTTTGACAATCGGGACACCAATTGACTAAACGCTCACCTCGGTAAATTAAACCCTTATTAAATAAGTTTACAAAAACTTGTTGAACGGCTCTTGATAGCCCCTCATCAAGTGTGAAGCGTAGTCTCGTCCAATCGGAGGAAAGCCCTAATTTTTTGGCCTGTTCAATAATGTTGCCTCCATATTCTTCCTTCCACTCCCAGGCCCTTACCAAAAAACCTTCACGACCAAGTTCTTCTTTTTCGATACCTTTTTCGCGAAGAGTTTCAACTATTTTTACTTCGGTGGCAATAGAGGCGTGATCTGTGCCGGGCAAATATAGTGTTTCAAAGCCCGTCATTCTTTTTTGTCTGACCAGAATATCTTGCAAGGTTAAATCCAGCGCATGGCCAATATGAAGTGCACCAGTAATATTTGGTGGCGGCATAACAATCGTATAGGCCGGCTTATCTGAGTCTGCCTCTGCAATAAAGGCCCCTTTCTCCATCCACTTTGCATAGATGTCATCTTCTCTTTCTTGAGGAACAAAGTGCGCTTTTACGCTATCAATTCTAGCCATAGTATAATTCTCCTTTAAGCTTATTTAATAAGTCCTTTTAGTTGTATCTGATCAATATATAATGAGCCGGACGCATCAGGATCCTGTAGGATGAAATCAAGTTTAATCAGTCGCATTAAGTCTACAGGAGCATCCTTCAAATTAAAAACAATCGTCTGCCAAGACAAGATATTTTTAATTTCCTGGACCTCAGAGATTGTTTCACGTCCATTCGCATCAGCTAAGGCCAAACGAAGAGTTTTCGTTCTATGTTCGGCATTAAAAATTTCTATGCGTAATTCTGTCCATAAATGCAGGTCAAGAGGCGGATAATCTGATGCATAGTCCAATACCGGGCCAAAATGTAAGGGACGCTCATCGGCCTTGCTATATTCAAGCAACATCGAGGCATCGCCTTGACGTTTATTATCCCTCTCGAGGGCAAATCGCCCTCGACCCGAATGTAATTTCCAAAGAGGATAGATTCCGGGTACTGCTTTCCCACCCATTCTTGGACTACGAGGATCGGAAAGCGGAAAGCGGAAGGCTTCAAGAGCATCACAACAGGCCCATTGTCTGGGTTTTTCCCAATGTGTAGCCTCCCTGTCCAAACGGAAGGGAACTAAGGGCATTCCGGAAGAACCACAGAGATTTGCTTCTTGATTAAAATTGAAAAATCCATAAGCACAAGATGTCGGATTTGGGATTTCATCATGCCAAACAATAACACGTACTTGGTATAGTTCCTTGGCCTCAGCAAGAATATATGCTTTGTCTTCCCCGCAAATGCTGAAGCCCTTAAGTTGCGACTCTCCGTTTCTTAAACAGATGCCTTTACCGGCATTCTCAAATTTTAGTAGTAATTTATTCCCTACATTTTCAGCATCAACACACTCCGGTGCCGAACTTGGTCTGTCAAGTTTATAGGCAAGACCCAAAGCTATCGCAGACATCCTACGACCAATTTCCAACTTAGCTATTGGTGTATTTGGACTATCATAGTAACCGTTCCCGGTCCTAAATTGCAGAGGCAAGTCATAATTGGTAATCATACCGGCACGCAAGGGCAGCCTTCGTCTGGCAGCAGCAATGGCTTCATTAAAATAGGCCAAGCGTGAAGCATCGATATCGGAAGCCAGGCGCGGAGTCAATTGAGAGTAAATAAGGTGCAGGCCGGAAGTCGGACTTTGGAACATATCTTTAAAAACTTGGCATAAGGCCTTAAAAGCTCGTACATAATAGTCCGGAAATTGTATGTCTTCTTCGCCGTGATACCACAGAATGCCACGCAGGGCCAGACTGGTATAAGGGGCCAGTTTGTGGTTGAATAAGGCTGCCGGCTGATTTTGCAAAAGAAAAGGAATGGTTTCCGCAGCTTCATCCTTCGCCGTGCTTTTTCCCCGGAAATACCGTTCCTCAACCTTTTCTGCCGCAGGAAGTTCATTCCAATTTTCCGCATCACGATAGTGGCGGATTTCACGGATATGATTCTTAATTATGGCATCTTGCTCGATAACTTTGCGCGGCAGCCAAGAATGGATAAAGGAGGCCGGACAGGGCAAAATGAATACAGCTAAAGGAAGTTTAATCTGCTCGCTTAATTCAAGGGCAAAAGAAACAGACACGGCACTTAAGTTTAAGACAACTTCATGTTCATGGGGTAAAACCCAGCGACCGCCGAAAATCCTGCCTAAAGGTTTATAGCTATATTCTTTGCTGCCAACTTTAAGGCCGCTTTCATTTTGGGTAAAAAAGCGGATACCGCAATCTTTGTCTAATTTCTTTACCAAAGGCGCCACGTCAGTCAGACCGCAAGGCATGGACATATTACTGCTGCCCGCAGAAAGCCAAACCTCACCAAACATAATATCTTTAAAAACCCGGCGTTCTCCCTCTGCCTCAATACTTAAGCGAAACTTATCGAAGGAGGCCTCAATCATCGGCAACTTAAATTCAAAAAAACCATCCTCTTCAGCATAGTCACTCTCCTGAAAAACAATCCCATAATCCGCTTCAACATTTGCTAGGAGGCGACCGGAGGGGAAACGTTCCAAAGTAATATTGACTACAGCAGAAGGGCGAGTGTTGCCATAGATTCGTGTACGAACCTGCTGTTGTAGTATCATATGGTCTCCATACCATGCCGGAAGATTTAATTTTTTGCGTATCATCAAAATCCCCTTGCCATTCCCTTAGTCATCAAGGTTAATTATACGTTGTAGGCAGTTCTTCAGTCAAAAATTAGCTGTTTTCTAAAATGATTTTTTTACGAACAATTCTGGCATCCTCACTTGCCTCTTTAAGGTGAGGTAATTTCTCAGCGATTGCTTTTAAGACCAAATCAGGCCGTAAATTTTTACTGCTGCCGGCACAACTATGAAAGGTAAATTCATCATTAGAATGAATATTATAATCAAGAATCATACTGCGTATATTTACATCTCGTATTTTTCCTTTATGTTCACGCTGCACGATGATCTCATCTTTACTCTTTAAAATACCGGCAAAGGCCTTGCCCAGTTCTTTCCCCTCTATGAAGTATTCCGCCGAAGTCACCATACTCATCAGGCTTTTTCGCCCATAGGGATTCTCAGAAATTTCTGTTACAGCCAGACCCGCAGGCATACACCGGCTTATTTCCTCAGGAAGACTCTCAGTAACCTTCAGTCTTTCTGTTAAATCTACAGAAAAGACATCTCTTTCACACTCAATTCCCACCCCTATAGGCAAGGCGAAAACTAGAGCCGGTCTCGGATTATACCCTTTGCTCCAGACCATGGGGAGCTTGGCCCTCCTAAAAGAGCGTTCAAAAAGCATCATCAAGTCTAAATGAGCTATCCAGGCAAGCGGGCCAGTTCTTCGGAAGTACATAAGATAAGAATATTGCTTTTCTTTTTGCTCCATTTAAAGTACTCCCCTTTCTAAGCAAACACCACTGGCAAAGCTTGAGGCTCCACAGGCCAGGCAACTGTCACGACAATTAGGACTTAGGAGGCCCTGATTTGCTCGTTCATACTCTCTTTTCAAGAAAGACTCTTCTATTCCGGTGTCTATAAAATTCCAAGGTAAAGGAGCATCAAGAGGCATTTCTGACTGAATAAATTCATCATGAGCAAAGCCGGCACGAGAAAATGCATCTGTCCAGCGTTGGTAAGAAAACTCTTTACTCTCACCTTCCAGCCAGCCACCCTGCTTATGGACATCATAAATAATATTCGCCATTCTCCGGTCTCCCTTCGCAAGGCAGGCTTCAATTTCCGAGCTTTCAAAGCCATGCCATTGGTATGTAATCATACGGCTGCGAAGCTTCCCGGCCAACAGTCTTTGGCGTCTGTGCATTTCCTCTTTACAAATTTGCCCCGACCACTGGAAAGCAGTCCAAGGTTTAGGAATAAAAAAAGAGGTGCTTACGGTAATTTGGAATTTACGTTTCTTTCCGGATTGCCGGGTGTAATCCTGCCACAGATCTATAAGGTCGTAACAAAGCCGGGCAATACCCTCAATATCTTCATCCGTTTCTCCGGGGAGGCCCAACATAAAATACAGTTTTATGCGTTCAAAACCCTTTTCAAAGGCATAGAAAGCAGTCTGAAGCAGGTCAGAGCGCAAAATATTCTTATTTATGCGGTCGCGAGCCTCTTGTGTACCGGCTTCCGGGGCGAAGGTCAGACCTGTTTTACGCGTTCTGCTCGCCCTGTCTAAAAGGTCCATGCTCACAGAGTCTAAGCGCAGAGAGGGCAGCGATAGATTTATATGTTCATCTTCATATTTTGCCAACAATATATCGCAAAGTTTTTCTATTTCACTGTAATCACCACTGGAAAGAGACAGTAGGCCAATTTCTTCATAACCACTTGTTTCCATCATCTTTTCCGCTTGTTCCACTAATGTCTCAAGACTTTTTTCCCGCACAGGACGATAAATCATCCCTGCCTGGCAAAAGCGACAACCACTGCCGCAGCCTCTATATAGCTCTAAAAAAACACGGTCATGCACAATTTCCGTATTTGGCACCAAAACATTTAGGGGGGTATAAACCCCATCCATGTCCTTAATAATTCGTTTTCGCACCCTGGCCGGTACATCGGGACTAAGAGGCTTCAGGGAATGAAAGTGACCTTTTTCTGTATAAACAGGCTGGTATAAAGAGGGGACGTATACCCCTTCAAGGCAAGCCGCCTTACGCAAAAAATCTTTTTTGGCATACTTCTCTTCGCGAAATTCTCTATACAATTGTATCAATTCTAAAAGGACTTCTTCCCCCTCGCCAATCATAAACAAGTCGAAGAAATCAGCCACCGGCTCCGGATTAAAAACGCATGGACCACCGGCAATAACCAGCGGATCCTCTTCTCCTCGCTCGCACTGCCAGATAGGAATATCGGCCATATTAAGCATATCCAGCACAGTTAAGTAGGACAGCTCATACTGCAAGGTAAAGCCTAACATATCAAAATTCTTCATTTTTCGCCTTGTTTCAAGGCTGAAAGGTGAGATTTGCTTGTTAATCATAATTTTCCGCATATCGGCCGCAGGCGAAAAAATACGTTCACAGTAAACATCCTCTTCTTCATTCAGCAAAGCATAGATTATTCTCAAGGCTAAATTAGACATACCCACTTCATAGATGTCCGGGAAGCAAAAGCCAAAATGAATCCTTTCTTTACCTGAGGAATCCTTATCCTCTTTGCGGACCATATTCCATTCACCGCCTAAATAGCGCGCAGGATTCTCTACACTTCTTAATATCCTTCGTGACAGCTTTACCTTAGCCATGAAAACGACTTTCTAATTCTTCTTTTAAATCCTCCGTGCCCGGTTTATCCAGCAGAACAAACATGTTCTGCTTATAGGCTTCTACCCCATCTTGAGTAAAAGGGCTCACGTCATTTATGTAGGCGGAAAGGGCACAGGCCGTCTCAAAGAAAAATACTAATGCACCCAGATAATAGGCGTTTAAACGCGGAACTTCTATACGCATATTGGGAACTCCCCCATCTTTATGGGCAAGACTTGTTCCTCTCAGGGCCATATCCTGAACCTCAGCCAGGCTCCTTCCGCTTAAGTAATTAAGTCCATCGATGTCCTCATAATCTTCCGGAATCACCAGATCAACCCTTTGTTCCAAGACATGGATAAAGGTTTCAAATAGCTTACGCGGTCCTTCTTGGACATACTGGCCCATAGAATGCAAATCACGCGAATAGGAGAGGCTGGCCGGGAAAATGCCCTTTCCCTCTTTACCCTCACTCTCACCGAAAAGCTGTTTCCACCATTCCGCAAAACTTTCCAGGTCAGGCTCAAAACCGGTTAAAATCTCTATTTCATACCCTTTTTGATACAGATAATTGCGGACTACGGCATATTTAAAAATGCTGCTTTCCAAAGCTTTCCGCTCAAAATCCAGTTTCATATCCAAAGCACCTTGCAAAACATGGTCAACATTAATTCCGGCAACAGCTAAAGGTAATAAACCCACAGCAGTAAGGACAGAAAACCTGCCCCCTACGTTGCCGGGTATAGAAAAAGTTTCATATCCCTTGCGGTTTGCCATGTCACGTAAAGCACCATCTTGTAAATCGGTGGTTGCTATTATACGATTATTTGCCTCATCGCCATAACGTTCTTCTAAGTAGGAGCGAATTATTCGGAAGGCAATGGCTGTCTCCAGCGTGGAACCCGATTTTGAAATAACGTTGGCATAGACGCTTTTATCAGAAATATGATCCAAGAGGTCATAGAGCGGCCTGGGGTGAAAATTATTTCCGACAAAAATAATTTCCGGTATCTGCTTATGGCGTCTTACTCTTTCACACCCCATATCAGGCACAAGGGCATCCGTAAAAGCTTTGGCTCCCAGATAGGAACCGCCGATACCGATAAGTAGAAAGACATCTGCCTCATCACGAATCTGACTCGCCAGCTCAAGGATTCTCAAAAATTCTTCCTTATCATAGTTAATCGGCAAATCAAACCAGCCGGTGCCGGCAGCCTTTTCCCGGCTTAACTCAATGAGTTTTTCGAGAGCCTTCTCTCCTTTATTAAAAATTTTAGCTAATTCCTGTTTATCTACAGCTTCATCTACAAATTCTAAATTGAGATTAATCATGCTATTTTTACTAACCTTTTCTTTCACAGAACCGTAAAATAAAATTCCTCTTTGCGAAAACCGATTTTGACCCCTTGCCGGTCTTCCAACTCGCCGGCAAGAAGCATGTCGGAAAGGACATCCTCAATCTCTTTTTGGATAGTCTTTCTCAAGGGTCTGGCCCCGAATTTGGGATCATATCCTTTCTCCGCTAAGGCATCCTTGGCCGCAGGAGTAATCTCTAAGCTGTATCCGGCCAGCTGCATATTTTCTTCGACTTCTTTCAGCATCAGGCTGACAATTTCGCGTAAATCTGCTTTAGATAGAGATTCAAAAATAACAATATCGTCTATCCTGTTTAAAAACTCCGGTCGGAAAATATCTTTTAGAACAGTCTCTACTCTAGACTTCATGCTAATTTCGTTATCTTGGCCAAATCCAAAAGCATTGCCTTTCAAGCTGGTTCCGGCGTTCGATGTCATGATGATGATGGTGTTCGAAAAATTGACTACCCGTCCCTGGCTATCCGTAAGTCTACCGTCATCTAATATTTGCAGGAGCATATTGTAAACATCAGGGTGGGCTTTTTCAATTTCATCAAAAAGCACAACGCTGTACGGATGACGTCTGATTTTCTCGGTTAGTTGGCCTCCGTCATCATAGCCGATATAGCCGGGCGGAGAACCGATAAGCTTGGAAACGGTATGCGGTTCCATAAACTCACTCATATCCAGTCTTACCAGGGCGTGTTCGTCTTCGAATAAGGCTTCTGCAATAGCCTTGGCAAGCTCTGTCTTGCCGACACCTGTCGGGCCGACAAAGAGAAAAGAGGCCGGTTTGTTCTTTTTACCGAAGCCGGCACGTTTGCGACGAACTGCGGCAGACAGGGTTGTTACCGCTTCCTCTTGTCCAATGACACGTTTTTGCAAACGTTCTTCCAAGTGTAAAAGCTTTTCACTTTCACTTTCTGTAATTTGACGGACAGGAATGCCAGTCCACATTTCAACGACACTGGCAATATCTTCCGTTGTAATCAAGACAGGCTGGCACTTTTCCTCGACTCGCGCTATTTCTTCGCGTAAGCGTAGTTGTTCTGATTTTTGTTCGGCTTGCCTCTCATATAGCTGCATACGTTCATCGCCTTCCGCGTTGGAGAGTAAGTTTTGCTGGGACTCTTCAAGTTCTTCTTCCAGCTCTTCTAACTTCTCATTAAGCTGCTCAAGCCTAATAAGAAGCTTATTATCCAGATTAACTCTTGATCCGGCTTCATCAAGCAGGTCAATCGCCTTATCCGGCAAGTATCTTTCCTGAATATAGCGATCTGAAAGTCTCACGGCTGAAACAAGAGCATCTTCGCTGTAGCGGACATGGTGATGACGTTCATAATAGAATTTAATTCCTTTTAAAATTTCCAGCGCTTCCTCGACTGACGGTTCCTCAACGATTACCCTTTGGAAGCGGCGCTCCAGAGCTGAATCTTTTTCTATATAGCGACGATACTCGTCAAGTGTCGTAGAGCCAAGGATGGAAATATCTCCCTGGGCAAGGGCCGGCTTTAAAATATTAGCGGCATTCATCGCCCCTTCAGCATCCCCGGCGCCCATTATGTTATGCAATTCATCAATAACTAAAATGATATTTCCGGCCCGCTTTGCATCCTCAACAATCCCTTTCATCCGACTTTCAAATTGGCCGCGGAACTGGGTGCCGGCAACAATACCGGTCATATCAAGCTGATAAACTTCTTTATCTAAAAGTTTGGCGGACACGTTGCCCTCAACAATGCGGAGGGCTAAGCCTTGAGCTATAGCTGTCTTACCTACACCTGGCTCACCCAAGAGAACGGGATTGTTCTTTGTTCTGCGGTTAAGGATTTGGATGACCCGATTAATTTCTTTTTCCCTGCCGATTATCTTATCAATTCTACCTTCACTGGCTTCCAGGGTTAAATTAATTCCAAACTGGTCTAAATATTTTTTCTTCCGCTGGTCGGAACGCTGTTCCCTTCTGGCCCGCTCCTGTCTTGATCGATTCCCCTGCTTTTGAATATTGTCCCCTTCGCGTGCCGTATTGGCGTTTATCAGTTCACTGAGTCCCGGCCTTGAATCCTGTTTGGCTTCTTCCGGGAAATTATCTCCAAGCTGGTCTGAAGAGAAGCCTTCCAGCAGTGCTTGCATATCAAAGTCGGATTCTAAAAGCGACTTGAGAAAAAGATTGGCATCTTCTCCCCCAAATTGCCGAATCATTTCATTAATTCTGCTCTGTACTCCGGCGACGTTCTCCCGCGTAATTCCGGATTTGGCAAAAGCTTCATCAAGGCCGGCAATGTTTTTATCTAAGGCACACTGCAAGCAAATTCCTTCGCTAATTCTTTGGTTATCTTCAATCCTTGTTAGGATAATAACAGCTTCATTAACTTTACAAATTTGACATTTTGGCATTTTTTACTTCCTTTTTACCGTCTTACCTGAAAAAAGTTTCTGTAAAAACTTTCCTGTGTAAGACCCTTTGTGATTGGCAACCTCTTCGGGGGTTCCGCAAGCAATAAGCTCGCCACCTCCTACGCCTCCCTCCGGTCCAAGGTCTATAATGTAGTCTGCATTTTTAATGACATCCAGATTATGCTCGATCACCAGGACAGTATTCTTATTTTCAGTCAGACGTTGCAATATGTCAACAAGTCTATGCACGTCAGCTGAGTGCAATCCTGTGGTCGGCTCATCCAAAATATAAAAACTCTTTCCGGTTGACCGTCGGGCCAGTTCCGTGGCTAATTTTACCCTCTGGGCTTCGCCGCCTGACAGGGTTGTCGAATTTTGTCCAAGTTTTATGTAACCAAGCCCGACATCCAGCATAGTCTGAAGTTTTCGAGAAATTTTGGGAATGTTCATGAAGAATTCACCGGCTTCAAGTACGGTCATTTCCAGAATATCCGCAATGTTCTTATCTTTATAGGTCACTTCCAAGGTTTCGCGATTATACCTTCGTCCCTGACATACATCACATTCAACGTAGACATCAGGCAAAAAGTGCATTTCAATCTTTTCAACACCATCGCCTTGACAAGATTCGCAACGCCCCCCTCTAACATTGAAGGAAAATCTGCCCGGCAAGTAACCACGGGATTTCGCTTTTGGCGTTTCGGCAAATAGTTTTCTGATATCATCAAATACGCCCGTATAGGTAGCAGGATTCGAACGCGGAGTCCTCCCTATCGGTGACTGGTCAATAATAATGACTTTATCTAAGTGTTCTGTACCGTAAGCCCGAGTAAAACGACCGTTTTTCCGTTTGGCATGATTCAGTTTATGACTTAAATAATTACCAATAATATTATTCACCAAAGAACTCTTTCCGGAGCCTGAAACACCTGTAACACAAGTGAATACACCCAGTGGAATATGGACATCAATATTCTTTAAATTGTTCTCCTTACAACCTTCAAAAATCAGATAATTTTCCCCTATCGGCCTTCTTTCGAAGGGAATAGGAATCTCTTTTTCGCCGGATAAATAGGCCCCTGTAATCGAGTGCTCTGCAGCAATAATATCTGAAATTGTCCCTTCTGCAACCAGCTCTCCCCCGTAGCTCCCCGCTAGTGGCCCTATATCAATAATATGGTCTGCACTGCGAATGGTCTCCTCATCATGTTCAACAACAATAACCGTATTACCAAGATCACGTAGACGCTTAAGACTGGCCAGGAGCTTGGCGTTATCACGCTGGTGTAGACCTATACTCGGCTCGTCCAGGACATAGATTATACCAGTCAAGCCGGAGCCGATTTGTGTAGCAAGACGGATTCGCTGGGCTTCGCCACCGGATAAGCTACCTGCCGGGCGGGCCAAGTTCAAATAGCTTAAACCGACATCAAGGAGAAAGCGTAACCGACTGCCTAGTTCGCGGAGAATTGGTTGGGCAATTGCCCATTTGTAATCGTTCCACTCAAGTTTATTGAGGAATGTATAAGCCTCATCTATAGGAAGACAGGTCAACTCATAAATATTTAAACCGTTAATCGTCACCGCTAATGCTTCTTTATTTAAACGAGCACCCTGGCATTCCGGACATAGGGAAATCGACAAATAGGGTTCATAGGCTTCCTTCAATTCTTCTGACCCGGCTTCCATGTAGCGTTTTGTCATACTGGGTATTACCCCTACCCAGTCATTGTAATAGGGCTTATCTCTACGGTATTTTGTTTTCCTTGTATCGATTTCCATAACCACCCCATTGTTGCCATAGAGAACAATCTGCTTAATCTTTTCCGGCAAGTCTTTCCATGGCGTATCCAGGGAGAATTTATAGGTTTTCGCAAGGGCTTCAATGAAAGCCCGTGCCCAACTCTTCCGATCGCTAAAATTCCAGCCAATAACTTTAATCGCCCCCTCGTTTAAGGATAAATCAGCATCATTAATAACTAAGTCCGGATCAACTTTGGTTAATTCACCCAAACCGCTACAATACGAACAAGCACCAAGAGGGTTATTAAAAGAGAAAATCCGAGGGGAAATTTCTGCAATGCTAATTCCGCAATCCGGACAAGCAAAGTTGGAAGAGAAAACTTCTTCTCTATCCGTGTAGCCTTCTTCAGTCGCTGTCTGGAAAACAATCTTAGCTACACCATTGCCAAGATTAAGAGCCAACTCCAAGGAGTCTGTCAGGCGTGAAACAATGCCCTCACGTAAGATAAGACGGTCAACAACAACATCAATATCATGCCTTTTGTTTTTGTCCAGACGAAAATCATCTGCAAGTTCATCAAGCTCTATGAATTCGTTGTCTATACGAGCCCTAACGTAGCCATCTTTACGTATTTTTTCCAGTTCCTTACGATATTCTCCCTTGCGGTTTTTCACCAGGCTACCCATGATAATCATACGTGTACCTTCTTCGTTGGCCAGTATTTGCTCAATCATTTGGTCAATACTCTGGGGTTTGATAGCTTTTCCGCAGATGGGGCAATGAACATCTCCTGTCCTGGCATAGAGTAGGCGCAAATAATCATAAATCTCTGTTACTGTTCCAACGGTTGATCTGGGATTTCTGCTCGTCGTTTTTTGGTCGATAGCAATGGTGGGGGATAGACCGCTTATCGAATCACAATTCGGTTTTTGCATTTGCCCCAAAAACATACGCGCATAGGAGGACAAAGACTCAACATAGCGACGTTGCCCTTCTGCATAAATTGTATCAAAGGCCAAAGAAGACTTACCGGAACCTGAAACACCCGTAATAACAACTAGCTTATTACGGGGAATTTCAACATCAATATTCTTTAAATTATGCTCTCTGGCACCAATTATTTTTATAGTATTTTGCATACCTCTATTTTATTCTCTTATTTCCGATTTGTCCGTAACATAAGTATAAATACTAGAGCAGAGAATAAAGCTTACTTAATTGCCAAGCTAATATTCCGGCAGAGATGGCGACATTATAGGACTCTGCGCAACCTTGCATTTCAATAGTTACAGAAAAATCGACCATATTCTTAGCGACCTCACTCAATCCGTGCGCTTCATTGCCCAGCAATAAAGCAAAGCCGTCATGCTTACCCCCCTTAAACGAAGCCAGCGGAACCCCATTAAGCTCAGCCGCAATCAGGTCGAGCGGCGAAAAGACAGAGGCTAACCAATCAATATCCCGGCTTTGATATATATCCAAATAAAAGCCGGATCCCATAGCAGCACGTAAAGACTTGCTGTTAAAAGGCCAAACACAATCCCCCAAAAGGATTAAAGCGGAAAAGCCCAGTCCTTCGACAGTCCGTATAATCGTACCTAAGTTACCGGGATCCCGAATATTTTCCAGGATGACGTAGCGCCCGGAAGTATCGAGTTCCAATGAAGCAATATCTCGAATATGAGGTGCTTTCGCTAGGGCAATAATACCTTGGCTTGTTTTGGTATCGCTAATCCGCTTAAATAAGTTTTCTTCAACACGAAAAAGTTTATCCTTGAATTCCTGCCTTCCAAAAAAATCAGACAGACCACTGAAAATGGCATAGCCGGCATCATTGTCAATAAAAATTACTTTATCCAACTCACACCGGTCAATTGCGGTTTCCAGCTGTCTTACGCCTTCAACAAGTAAAAGACCCTCTTTTTTTGCAAAAGCTTCCCTCTGCAAGGCAATAGCTTGTTTAACGAGAGGATTTTGCCTGGATTGTAAGCGTTTGATATTGTCCCATTTCCCCATAATTTAACTTCCTTTATGGCTTCTCAAAAAGAAAAAGCGGGAAAAACCCGCTTCTTTCTGTCAATTATACGAATAGATTAAGAAGCTGATTTGGCCAGTTCACAAAGGCTTGCAAAAGCAGGCTTATCATTTACTGCAAGGTCAGCAAGAATCTTGCGATCAATTTCAATGTTTTGCTTCTTGAGCCCGTTAATGAAACGGCTATAGCTAATCCCATGCACTCTGCTTGCTGCGTTAATTCTAGCTACCCAAAGCTTTCTAAAGTTACGTTTTTTCGCTCTGCGATCACGGTAAGCATACATACCGGATTTTAGCTGAGCCTGGTTGGCTACTTTAAAAAGTTTGCTTTTACGGCCAAAATATCCTTTGGACTTCTTAATAATTTTCTTGTGTCTTCTTCTTAAAACTGTACCGCGTCTTACTCTTGTCATTTGCTATACCTCCACTATAAGACTATTAACTTTAAACAGCTGAGCCTTATTTGTAAGGGAGCAGTTTATGAATTTTTTTCGATTCGGCAGGACTGACTTCTGTGAGTCCACGTAACTGTCTTTTTCTCTTTGTCGTTTTCTTCGTCAAGATATGTCTTTTAAAGGCTTGTGCCCTACGAACTTTTCCAGTTCCGGTAAACTTATATCTCTTCTTCGAAGAACTGTGTGATTTCATTTTTGGCATAATCTGCCTCCTTTACCATTTATGCAACAAAGGTCTTGTTGCTATTCTTCCTCATTAGCCTGTTCGAGCCGGGCTTCAAATTCTTTCTTTTCTTTATCGGTCAAGGGAGCCAGGTACATGACCATATGCCGCCCTTCCATCAAAGGTTTGCGGTCAATTTTACCAAGCCCTTCACAAGCCTTGGCAAAATCTTCCATCACCTGGTAGCCCTGGTTTTGATAACTCATCTCACGGCCCCTGAAGCGGATAACTACCTTGACTCGATCATCATTATTTAAAAATCTATGGGCATTCCGCGCCTTGACATTAAAGTCGTGTTCCTCTGTAGTAAGTTTTAGCTGAACCTCTTTAACATTTGTCTTTTTTTGATTTTTTCTGGCTTCCCTTTCACGCTTAGATTGTTCAAACTGATATTTGCTGTAGTCCATAATACGAGCAACCGGATTGTTGGGATTATCAGAAACCAAGACTAAATCCAAGTTTTTCTCCCTGGCAACTTGAAGGGCACGTTCTATGGGAATAATGCCTATCATCTCGCCGTCTTCATCAATTGTACGAACCTCCGGATAGCGAATGTTTTCATTAATCTTTGCTCGGTTGTCAAATCTTCGTTTAGCTATAGTTATGCCTCCTTAATTATTCCAACAAAAAAGCGGAAATGATCCGCTCCCGATACAAAACTCCTTCTTACGTAAAGAGAAACTGTATTTACCTCTTTGCTTGCGCTTGAGGTGAGATTGGAATCTACTTGATTTACTGGGACAGTATAGGTAATTTACCAGCGCAAGTCAAGTACAAAAAATAACTTGGCAGCGTAAAGTTGTTGTAGGTTTGAAAAGGGAAAGCGCCTTTGTTGTGTCTAGAACAAGTAGCCACCATGTTTAATGCTTTCAAAGTAGTGGTAGGAAGCCGTTCCTACC
>JAMNZB010000078.1 GCA_023622515.1 Bacillota bacterium
AAAAGGGAGATTAGCTAGTTGATATCCGGAAGAATAATTTCCATTCCCTCGCTAATACTATCTATGTTCGTGATATGAGGATTCATATCCAGGACGGCTTGGATGATCTCATCATTATATGCTTCATAGTAGCTTATGATAATACCATAGAAACTATCGCCGAATTTTACAACATAGGTTTGCGGGGCTTGTGTGCCGGCACTTTGGCTATCGTCTGAGCTTGGCTCTTCAGAATCCTCTGTTGCATCAGCTTCCGTTTCTCTTTCTGTCCTAGACTCCGTTGGTTTTTCGGTTTCTATTTCAGTTGTTCTTTCAATGCTTGCTGATTCCGATTCGCTTTCAAGCGTTGTTTCCGTTTCCTTACCGCCGGAAAGCAAGCGAATAAGAATGAAAACACATACCACAACTATGACAAGTAAAATACTGTAGAAGGCAATACGCTTAATTTTATCCGAACGGTCATCTTCATAGTAGTCTTCATATTCATCATAGTAATTTTGCTGGTATTCATCATAGTATTGATCTTGGTAACCGTCATCATAATAGTCCTGATCAGCATATTGAGAATCATAGCCATCATCATAGTAGTCGGCTTGCGTATCCTGGTATTCATCATAGCCGGCATACCGGTCATCATAATAATCACCATAAGCGTCATCACCATACTCACCATACTCGTCATATTGAGGATGACCTGATTGGGTGTAGTAAGGATCAGCACCGTGAACAAAAGCGCTATCATCATAACCGCCGTCATCATAGGCATAATCTTGGGCCGGAGAAGTAAGGCGTTCATCATATTGCCAGTTATCTTCCCCGTCATCAGCATATTCATATTCATCCGAGCTTACATATTCTTGGCCGGCTGCGTAGTCTGCACCACGACGGTAGTCGTCATTAAAGCTTGCCGGCTCCTGGTAGGAAAAGTCGTCTTCAACATTGTAGCTATCATAGGCGTAGGCGTATTCATCATTAAAGGCCTGATCTGCCGTATCCGTACCGGCAACAGCTGCCGTTTCTGCCGCATATTGCTCAAACTCCGGTTCATCGGCTGGAGTATCCTGTTGGTAATATTGATTTAAATCCCCATCAGTCACCGGTATATAGCGTTGGGTCGCCTGTGAATTTACATAAGGATCGTGCGGATCTCCTTGGATAAAAGGACTTTCTTGACGAGGAGCCTTAGGGGCAACCGGCACTTCACGCTCATCACCTTCTACCATTGTTTCAACATAGTCTACAAGGGAGATCATGACCTGCAAGGAAACACCGGTCTGTTTTGCGGCAGCTGCTGCAATCAAGGAAGAAGCGGCTTCCTCTTGGTCTTGGGCTTTATCTAATATACGTAGAAATTCGCGCTGCCCTAAAATACTCAGCAAACTATTGTTACATAAAATTAAGCAATCGTCTTCTTGAATTTGTGCCAAATTGGAATATCGGATTGTACCGGCAACACCGGCAGAATAGTCAAACAAATGTTGGACGGGGTTGCCGTTCAAGTCAATGGCTTCCAGTTCAAAGTCACCTGAAGTTAATGGGTAGAGTACATTACCGCGATAAAGGAATGCACAGCCCTCCGCTGTTGTGACAGCAGCAATCTCGCCTTCTTTTACAATAATACCTGAAAAGTAAGATTGTCTTACTCCCTCTTGGGGTAAGGTTGCTTTGCCTCCTACATCAATTGCTAAATCTGCTAAATCATTAATTTGGGTATCTATAGATTGGTCGGCAGACTTAACCTCTTGGTTAAGCCGTCTTACAGTATCAGCAAACGAAGTTTCACCCGGAGCTACTCCTTCTTCTGCAGGATAGGCAAAGAGTGCGAAGAGAAAACCCCTATCCTCACGATCATATGTGTTGTCGGCTGCTCGATTTTCCCTTTTACCGGTAAAACGACCATCGAGATAGTAGGCATCTATTACTTTCTCGTCAGGATAATACCTCGCATTTACCGTTGTCGCGAGTCTTGAGCCCACGTAACGAGAATTTTTGGCCATAATTCGCCTCCTGTTATTTACATAATTTTTCCATATTATAACATATCTCATTTAAAGATACGCATAACTTAGGCCTAGTGTAACGTTTTTCTAGTATAAGGTAAAGTATAACATACCCTTTTTGTGAGGCGTCAAGGATTATTTTGCAAAAGATAAGCGGCTAATTTTAGGTCTTCCGGCAGGGTTAATTTTACATTGTTCCTTTCACCGGGAAGAAAGTGTACAGGGTAGCCAATATACTCAAGGGCTTGAACATCATCTGTAATATGCAAATTTTCTCGTCGGATAGCTTCATAAGCAGCATAAAGAGCCGACCAATCCGCCCCTTGAGGAGTTTGCATTTGAATGGAGTGTGAGCGGTCCGGTATTTCTTTGGTCCTGCCTTCTTCATCCAAAATGCGTATGGTATCAATAGCCTGTAAGGCAAGGGCTGCGCCAACATGATTTTCAATAATATATCGGGCTAGCTTATCCACAGATAGTGGGCTCAGAAGACAGCGGGCACCATCGTGAACAAGGGCAATACGACGTTTATTTCCGGATTCGGGCATTTGTTCTTCTTGTCTACCACTCGGCTTAAAGTAAGCCAGGCCATGCCATACCGAATCTTGCCTTCTAGCTCCGCCTTCAATAAGGGCAAGGCATTTACCCTTGCTAAGATAGGGTGAAATAACGTTTCCCATCGTAGCAAGTTGTTCTTTTGAAGAAACAACAACATAAGCATCAACAAGCTTACTTTCTTCAAAAATTTCGCAAGAATATTCTATAACCGTTTTACCCAAAAGTTTAATAAGCTGTTTCCCTCCGGGCACCCCCATGCGGCTACCCCTTCCGCCGGCAGCAATAATACCGAACACTTCGACCCTATTTTCATACCTATTTTCACTTTTCATTACAACACTTAGATTCTCCTCCACAGGTCCTTCTCCTCAGTATAAATTTGTCCGGAATTTTCATTTGGCAAATAGTAGGTCCAAGGCCTCTTCTAAGAGCCCGGCATAGAAAACATGAACATCTTTACCCAGATTTAATTGTGAAACACGTTCTTCGGCTGATGCCGGCAGAATTATTTTTTTCCAGCCAAGTCGTTCCGCTTCTTGTACACGTTTTTCCGGAAAACTAACTGAGCGAATTTCACCGCTCAGACCCAGCTCTCCCAGAACCAGCATTTGTTCAGGCAGACTCTTTTCTTCCAGGCTGGAGAAAATAGCTGCTGCCACAGCAAGATCACAAGCTGTTTCCCTTACACGGAGACCGCCAACTACATTTAAATAACAATCGAAGCCGGACAAATCTCTTTTTAAATGCTTTTCAATTATTGCCATAATCATACCCAGACGCAGGCGGTCAAAACCTTGGCTCATCCGTGTGGCCTGCTGGTAATGGCTAGGACTGAGCAAGGCTTGAATCTCAATCAAAATGGGGCGGGTCCCTTCAATCAGAGAGCTAACTGCTGTTCCGGGTACGGCAACCGGACGACCAGCAAGCATGGCAAGCGATGGGTTGGCTACAGGAACTAAACCTTGCTCCTGCATCTCAAATATACCTAATTCATCGGTATTACCAAAACGATTTTTTACACAGCGGAGAATGCGCAGGTTTTGACTAGTCTCACCCTCAAAATATAATACTGTATCCACCATGTGTTCAAGAATGCGGGGGCCCGCAATGGCCCCCTCTTTTGTTACATGACCCAGTAAAATAATTGTGACACCCCAATTTTTGGCAAGGCGAAGCAAGCCTGCTGTCGTCTCTCTCACTTGGCTAACACTACCCGGTGCCGATGTAAGTTCCGACGAATAAATGGTCTGAATGGAATCGACTACCATAAAATCAACTTTACTTGCTTTGATTTCATCAGCAATGGCTTCAAAATTGGTTGTTGTCATTAGCTTAATCTCACCGGGATCCAACTGCAGGCGGTCTGCTCGCATGCGAATTTGTTGGGCTGATTCTTCGCCCGAAACATATAACACATCTTCTCCCTGTTGACTAAGACTTGAAGAAACCTGTAAAAGCAGGGTTGACTTACCAATTCCCGGATCACCGCCAACCAGGATAAGAGAAGCTCGTACAAAGCCGCCGCCCAACACGCGATCAAGCTCAGGATTGCCGCTTTTCACACGTACTTCATCTTCACTTGCAGCAAGCTCACGCAAGGCCTGAACTTCGCCTCTTATTCCCTTACCCTCCGCCTGTAACCAACTTCCCCTCCCTTTGATTTCCGGCTCAATTGTTTCTTCAACCAAAGAATTCCAACTGTTGCAGGAGGGGCACTTACCCATCCAACCACTTGACTCATAACCACATTCTTTGCAAAAGAATTTTGTTTTTACTTTGGCCATCACTATCCACCCTCTTATTGCCTGATTCTGCTGTTTGCTTCCAGCTAATATTAAAAATCAAGGAGCAAAAGATACTATTTCCACTCGCGAGATATCTCTTCGGGAGCGAGGCGTTTGGGTTTTGCCGGTTCTTGTGCCGGATAACCAAGGGCAAGGACAGCAACAATTTCTTCTTCCTCCGGGATGGCCATTATTTCCCGAATTTTTTCTGCATAGCGAAGGCCGATAATCAGGCTGCCTAAACCACGATTCGCCGCACTGAGGATAAAGTAGGCATTATGAAGGCCCGCATCATAAGCCCCCCACTGGTTACCCAGATGGCAAGCCGGTTTGCCGTCTGGCAAAAAGCCGCTTTGCCCTTTAACATAACTCGTAACAAGGAGGGCTTGACAACCGCTTATATTTTTCTGATTAAAACTAGGAAGAATTTCCTTTTTAATTTTTTCAAGCGCCTCGCCTTCAAGAACATAGTGGTAGCGTGTGCTTTGAAAATTCTTCCATGACGGTGCCTGGTTAGCCTCATCAATGATCTGAAGCAATTCTTCTTTCGTCAGAGTTTTTTCTGCATCATAGGCACGGATGCTTCTTCTTTGTTCAATAAGTTCCTTGAATTCCATATTTCCTCCTATTAAAATGAATGAATAATACTCAATAATTTGAGACAAACTATTGGCTAAAGTAAGTATCACACTTAAGTATAACAATTGTTTGCCGTCTGTGCGATACTTGTTATGGTTAGAGAGCCGGTCGTATAGGCTATAGTTTGGGAAATTTACCGCTAGTCACTTCCCTGGAGGCGGGTGAGGAAAAGGCGGCAGCTTATCCCCTACAGCTGGCCGATTGGATTGAAATTGTTTCGGAGTGCATATGCTAGCAAAGAAAAACAACAAAAAAGGACAGGAAAAGATGGGGCCCGAGAAGCAAGAAAAAAATGAAATCCGGAAGATAGTGATGTCTAAAGTACCTAAAGCCACTGAAGCAAAGGAGGAGACAAGCCAACACCCGGCCGGTCTTCCTTTGGGAACATTGCAGTCTGAGAGGTCGGATATAGGAAAATCACAGCTTGTAAAATCCCCTACCGGACTAAAAATTCTCCTTGTAATGCTCATCTTCCTGGTAGTCGCTTTAATCGTAGCCCTTGGCTTTTTGCTAAATCGACAAGAAAACTTACTGGCAAAATTGGATGATAGACTGGATAAGCTGGCAGAAACAGACCCTCCGCTTGAAAGCGAAAGTGTTACGCTAATTGAAAGTGTCACCCTAAGCCAGGAGCAAATACTTGCTAATATCAACGGTTTTAATCCTAAAGGCCGGGAAATTGGTCAAGAAGAAAGAGCAAGAAACGAAGAACTCACAAGTAAGATAGAAAAGAAAGAGGCCTTTTATACCGGTTCTTCCGGGGAGTACTACTTTGCGATTTGCCTTGTTACCAATCACAATGATGTCAATGTTGAAATTGCCGGCGAAGCCAATTTTATGAATGCCGATAAGCTTGTTGGTGTGTCAAAATCAACTATTGACGTCTTAGGTCCCGGGGAAACATCCATTTTGACCTTCTACAATGATGCCCTTTCTGATTATGCAGAAGTTATTCTCGAAGCATCCGACGAAGATTATTATAAAAATATTCTTAGCCAACTTGAGTATGAGGCAAGCAACCAGGGCAATAAAGTTATCATTAAGGTTACCAATAATGGCCCTCATACTGCCGACTTTCTCAAGGGTCATGTCGTTTTTTTAAGCCAAGGAATCCCTGTTGATGTCGATAGTTGGTATATGGTCAAAGACCACTATCAACTGGCACCCGGAAAAAAAGTAAGTCAAGAATTCCTGACACGGAAAAGCTATGACTCCTTTGAAGTCTATTGGACAGGCAGAGCAACCGAGTAAAAACAGACTGACTTCCGGATAGAAAGAACATATTTGACGGAAAGGTGCTCGGGGTTACGCGAGCTTAAGGCAGATTATTTACTGTGAGTTACAAGGCAAGAGATGAAAAAAAGAATCATGAAGGTTCTTCAAAAGATGAAAATCGTTTAAAAACCGTCCTCGTCATACAAGGTGGTGCCTTCCGCGGTGTCCACACGAACGGGATGCTAGAAGTTTTAGCTGAAAATAACATTCATTTTGATAGCATTATGGGCATTTCCGCCGGAGCCTTGAATGGCATGACCTACACGGCCGGCCTTGCTTCTATCCGTCGTGCTGTAAGGCTTAATACAGAATTTGTCTCGGACATCGGCTATTCCAATCTAAAAACAATCCAGGAAGAACATTCGCTAATTAACTTCGATCTTCTCTTTGACGGAAATGGTGGCGACTTAGAGCCTTTTGATTTTGCCTGCTATGAATCCTCTCCCACCCATTTTGAATGCGGGGCGGTCAATTGTGAGAGTGGACAAATAGAATATTTTAAAAAGGGGGAAACGGAAGACATGCGCTCAGCTGTTATCGCTTCTTGCTCTATACCCTTACTCTGCCCCATGGTGGAAATTAAAGGCAATTCCTACCTCGATGGGGGGGTTGCAGAAGCCCTGATGTATCATAAAGCCCTTGCTGATGGCTATGGAAAAATCGTTTTGATGCTAACTAGGGAAAAAGGCTTCAGACCCGCTGAAAACTCCGCGGCCAGAAAGGCTTTGTTGCGTCTGCGCTATCTTTCCAGGCCCAATTTACAACATACTCTGGAGGAGCAGAGCGCACGCTATGCTGCCTTATATGAGGAAATTGAACAGGATGAAGCGGAGCGGAAAAGAGGACTCTTTGTCATGAGACCCTTCAAGCCCATTAATATTGACTTATTAAATCTTAATACGGAGCAAATGACAGCCTTATACCAACAAGGGCGTGCCGAAGCTGAACTGATGCTTCCTGCTTTGCAAAAATTTTTGCAAGCTTGATTGTCCGGCAGGAGTAAGTTAAGAGTAAGTTTCCTTCCCCAGTGAACTCTTTTGGATAGAGTCATTACTTGCTTAGCAAGGATTCCGCTGAATGACAAAAATAGAAACAGTCTTCAAAATTTTGGCAAAAAGGTATAGACTATAGCCTAGTGGAAAATTTGGGGATATAGCTCAGTTGGGAGAGCGCTGCCTTCGCAAGGCAGAGGCCACGAGTTCGAATCTCGTTATCTCCACCAAAACCTTTGGTATTACCCCTAAAAGCTGTACCCTAAAGTACATTTTAGGGGGGTTGCTTTTTTAGCTAAGATATTCAGACCTTAACTATTTCGATTAAAAACTACCCTTCCCCTTCTAATCTGTTTCACTTTCTGCGCATTTCCTATAAAATTGACGCAGACTACACACGAGAAGGGAGGACAGTTACTCGTAGAAAACCTTTCTAAGGTACTGTCGCATCACTATGCTTAGTAAAAGAATGAAACTAGATAAGTTTTTCAGATATATATTTTCTATATTCCTTTGCCTGGTGCTTAGCTTTACTTCGGCAAATAATTTAATTTCTTCTGAGTCACTTCAAAGCATTGAGCTTCTTACACCGGAACTTCTTGGCTATATCCCGCTGACTTCCGACTTTGCAGAAGATATTAGCATTACTGAAATCTATGATTTTCGTTTATTTCCTTTTGAAGAAAATAATACAACAGAATTTATTTCTGCTCTTGACGAGGAACTCAAGCACTTGGAAGATAATTATCTCCTTGATATCTTTTTGTCGGCTGTCGATTTTAACCAAAACGAGATTAGGCTGAAGGGCTTGTATCTTGGTGAACAAGACGAAGCCGGACTGCCTCACGGCTATGGGCATTTCCTTTTTACCGACTTTACCCGGCTCCCGGCAAAGGGTATTACAGAAGGGCATTTACGCGGCAAAGAATCCCTCTATCTTGGCGGTTTTGAGCATGGTATCCGCCAGGGATACGGCTGCTTATTTACCTATTCCCCTGACTTGGACACCTGGCAACTTCGCTATGAAGGCGGTTTTTCCAATGGTCATTTTGACGGTCAGGGCATATTCTATTCCCATGCCGAAGATTTTTTTGTCTACTATGTCGGTCTGTTTTCGAGGGGCAACCCCTTCGGTTTAGGCTCACTCTATGATCAAGAGGGCAAACTTATCCATCAAGGTGACTTTACTGGCGGAAGGTCCATAACCGAAGATGGCACAGGCCTCTTCTTCCCCAATGGCACTTACTATGAAGGGAGTCTGGTTGATGGCAGCCGTGAAGGCCGGGGCACCATGTACTATCTAAATGGTCGCTATGAGGGGGAATGGCTGAATGACCTCCGCCACGGTTTTGGACAAACATTTATTGGCGAAGAGCCTTTGTATAAAGGAGAGTGGCAAGAGGATCATATGTGGGGCGAGGGCATACTATACGGCAGGGAAAATCGTATTCAGTATACGGGCGAATTCGCCTCCTCCCTTTTTCATGGTAAGGGTACTTACGAACTCCTTGACGGTTCAAAATATACCGGCGACTGGAAAAAAGGAGTGCGGAGTGGTACCGGGATCTTCTATGAGACAGATGGTGCAGAGTATCACGGCGAATGGCAGAATGACCTCTTCCATGGCCAGGGCAGCTACTTCTATTCCGATGACTACATCTACGAAGGAGAATGGTTTGAGGGTATGCGCCACGGCCAGGGCACCTTGTTTGACCCTGAGGGTGAAAAGTATATGAGCGGAAGCTGGGAAAAGCATTATTTCACCGGCCGGTAAAAGTGAACAAAGTCGGCCCTTCTCAAACAGCCGACTTTGACTAACAACTAGCAACAGCTTGCCTTACTTCCATTGTTTTACTATGCAAGAACCCGCACATCACCTTTCATACGCGTGAACCTAATCTTATCGAGATACTCTAAGATAGCGGCCGCATATTTTCTGGAAATCCCCAGTTTATCTCTAAAGTCTGCCAGCCTTAAGCAAGTATCTTTTTCTATCATTTCAACAACTAATTCCTTAGCCTCTTCCATATATTCTTTATGTAAATTTAGCTTGTCATCCAAACGAACCAGCTCACCCCGGTCAATTAAATTGGAAATCAGGTCTGCCACTTTATTCTTCGCTTTAAATTCTATCGTCACTTCTTCAAGCTCAGGAGGCGTGAACCCTCCCTTTTTATATAGTTCAAGGATTTGTGCTTGGATACGTTTTTCCTCATCACTTAGGAGCAACTCAAAGCTTGGTGAGGCAACAAGTCCTCCCTGCGAACAAATTTTCCCTGCTTCTTCTAACAGGTCTAAAATTTTATCGGTATATTCAATTTTTACATCAGAAAGCAAACTGGTCCGGAGTGATTCACGGCGCATTCCAACTTTAAAGGGGTTCTCTTTGTGAAATTTTTCTAATATACGCTCTGTACTTTGGCTTAGTTTGTTGATAAAGTCTGTCGACAGGTAAAGTTCTTCATTCAGCTTATAAATTTGTTTGTCCGCTAAAAGGGCCTCTAAATAGCTTAATTGCTTTTCCTTACTTAGGCGGGCAAGTCCGCTCCTACGGAAGGCCAAAGCAATGCCGGAAAAGTTGTGACTGGCTGAGTCAATGGCATAATAGAGGCGGTCTTTTTCGCTTCCTTGGTCAATTTGAAACAAGCGTTCCCGCCACTCTTCATTTTTCACACGTTTTGTTTGCGGGCAAGGATCCAGAACACGTCCGCCGCCCAGGGTCACCAGTGGTGAATAAAAGCGCAAAACAAAAGGATCATCATAGCGGACAGCCATGTCTTCCTGGAAGTTTAAGCGAGCATAGGCCTCTTCTCCGGGCTCTAATTCGTCCTTGTCAAAAAACCTGACTTGCCCGATAGCTTCTGCAGAACCGTAGTGAAAATGTACTCTGGAGCGATTTTTAATGGCATAGGGCGATTTTTTACTCACAGAAATTTTCACATCAAGAATTTGGCTCACATCGATACTGTTTTTTGCAGCTAAAACATGACCACGGTCGATGTCATCCTTGCTTATTTGGGCGAGGTTAATGGCTGTCCTTTGGCCGGCATAGGCTGCCGGAACATCCATCTCGTGAACTTGGATATTTCGTACACGGACTTCTTTTTCACCGGGGTAGAGCATCACTGTTTCTCCCGTCTCCACTTTTCCTTCAATAACTGTTCCTGTAATAACAGTCCCAAATCCTTCTACCGAAAAAACACGGTCTATCGGTTCACGGAAGGGTATCTTCTCATCTTTTTGAGGAATGTCATTGATAAGGGAAAAAATCTCTTCACGGAGCTCATCAATACCTTGCCCGGTATAGGCAGATACACGAAAAATCTTGGCTGCTTCAAAAAAAGTCCCGGCTACACTCTCTTTCACTGTTTCCTCAGCAAGGTCAATCCATTCCTCGTCAACCAAATCTACTTTTGTTAATACGATGATGCCGTGCTTGATATTTAACAAGCGGAGGATTTCCAGGTGCTCTTCGGTTTGAGGCATAACCCCCTCATCAGCAGCAACCACAAGTAAGGCAAGGTCGATACCTCCGGCTCCGGCCAACATATTATGCACAAATCTCTCATGGCCGGGGACATCAACAATACCCGCCTTTGAGCCATCCGGTAAAGGGAGCCAGGCAAAACCTAACTCAATCGTAATTCCACGCTTTTGTTCTTCTTTCAGACGGTCCGTTTGCTGGCCGGTCAAGGCCTTAATGAGACTGCTTTTCCCATGATCTACATGCCCTGCAGTTCCAATGATAATATGCTTCATATCTCTTTCCTTATTTCAATAATCCCTTTGCCCTTAATATATTAATTTCGCTTCCCTTGTCTTTTGTCCGCTAATTCTCTTGCCTTTTCAGCCGACTCCAAAATCCCCTTGGCAAGGATGGGTAAATCCTGATCTTCCACTGTACGCAAATCAAAATTGAGCTGGTCATGCTGGATATAGCAAATAATGGGAGGTTCTCCCATTCTGGTCGCTTCTTCCATATCCTGCAAGCGGAAATCAACCTGGTCTGCCCGGATGGAAACAGCAATCGAATCAAAATATACGCCGGGGGCAGAACCACCGCCTACTTCCCCCCTGGTCTTTGTAATCACGGAGCTAAGACCACCTCGATTCAGCAAATCCTGCAGTTTGCCTGCCCGGGAAGATAGCTCTTCTAAGGACATGTTTAGCATACGGAATAGTGGAATCTCTTTATTGATACGGTCTACATCAGGGTAAATACGCAAGGTCTCCTGCAGGGCGGCAAGCGTTAATTTATCGCAACGCAAGGCTCTGGTCAGGGGATTCTTTTTAATAAGTTCAACCAGCTCACGTTTACCAAGAATGATGCCTGCCTGCGGACCGCCCAGTAATTTATCACCGCTAAAAGAAATCAGGTCACATCCGGCTTCGACAGCCTCCTGGACCGTCGGCTCATTTTGCAAAATAGCAGGCGGTTCAGGATGTAAAAGACCGGACCCTAAATCGTAGAGCAAGATTGTTCCCCGCTCATGAGCCAACTTTGCCAATTCTTCAATAGTAACTTCTTCCTGGAAACCTTCAATTAAAAAGTTTGACCGGTGTACTTTAAGAATACAGGCCGTTTCTTCGGTGATAGCTTCAGCATAGTCACTTAGCCTTGTCTTGTTGGTTGTTCCAACCTCTCTAAGAATGGCTCCGCTCTCTTCCATAACTTCCGGAACACGGAATTTTCCGCCTATCTCTACCAGTTCGCCTCGAGAAACAACAGCCTCTTTACCACGGGCAAGTTCGCGCAACATAAGCATAACGGCTGCTGCATTATTATTGACAACCATGGCTGCCTCAACTCCGCAAAGCTCGGTGATAATTTTTTCAACAGCATCGTAGCGGCTGCCTCTTTCGCCCAAATCTAAGCGATATTCGAGAGTACTGTAGTTTTCAGAAATTTCTGCAAGCTTAGCCATAACTTTCGGCGATAGCGGAGAGCGGCCCAAATTGGTATGGAGAGATATACCGGTACAGTTGATAACAGGGTGGATATAGGATCTCTCTTCCGCCGATTGCTTATGTTTTACCAGGCGAAATATGTTCTCTGCATCAAGAACTTCCTCATCCCTTATTTTTTCAGATAAGATATCTTGTCTAATCTCCTCAAGTACTAACTGAGTATGCTTTGTAGTCCGTGTTTTGCCCCAAGTTAAACTTAAATCCATGAATCGATTATCTTGTAAAAGCCGATCAATCTGGGGAATTTTGCGTAATAAATCATGTTTTACTTCCATAACTTGCTCCTCAAAGTATGTTCAATACCCTACGAGAGAAGGGCATCTGTTCCTCCTCTGTTCGGGGAAAATATTTGACCAAGGATATAAAATAGGAGTGGGGTACCACTAATCATCCTGAGACCATAGCTTAGTGTACTTCTCTCCCTCTATTAAGTAAACACTATCAAGATCTGGATTATTCATCGTGTTTTTATCGAAAGGGAGGGTAAAAAGGACACCTGTACCACAGGATACACTAATCCGCCTTGGCACCGGAACCATCTTAGCCTCTTGGTCTCCGAGAGCCAACAAACATTCGTGAAATTCAAGAGCACCAAGTTCTGTAAAGAAACTCGCAACAAATTGTTCTTTCATCTTTTCCTCCTAACCAGCTAATCAAACTCACTGCAGCGGGGCCGGTCCCTTAAGAGCTGCCCGGCTTTGCGGATTGGATTAGAAATTAGATTATTATATAGCCTTCTTGCCTTTCTGCGGCTAGCTCAAGTATCATCAAGATAGCCCACGCACCAAACTATTCTACCATTTTCCTGCTGTCTTTTCTGCCGACGCTTTTCCGGGCTAATATAGCAAAGAAAGCACTATACCATGTTCAAATAATAAAATTGCGCATAGTCATTTGTTTTGACAACAACTATGCGCAACAGACTAGACAAGGCTATTCTTCTTTATTGATTTAGCGCTTACAATGAATTTCTGTGTAGTCGCCTTTATCTTTTTGTTCAACAGTGCAACCGTGATTTTCTGCATAGCGGCTTACATTCTCTAAGGGAGCAAAGTCATCTACCAAGACTACAAAGCTTTGCTCCGGACCCTTCATTGCTTCAGCAAGCAGAAGCACCGGTTGGGGACAAGATAATCCTCTGGCATCAATTTCTTTCATATTATTTCCTCCTATTATTTAGGCTTTTGATTGGCTGCGACTATTCATCGTGCCAATGACAAGTAAAACAACAATAATAATGATTGTAGCAGTACGTCCGGCTTCCGTTGTACCGGCACCGCTTGAGGCAAGCTTGAAGTTATGAGCAAAGGCAGCTCCAATAATCATGCCGACAAGGGTAATGGCTGAGTCTGTATTTCCTGTGCCGGTAAGTACAAGTTGACGCATCGGGCAACCGCCTAGCAAGGTAGCAATCAAGCCGACAATGAACAGACCTAAAATATTCCAAAGGTGCTCAGTATGGGCAACAGGCTGTCCTTCTAAGGCAAAGTTTACTTTGCTGTTAACCAGGTTCATCACAAAAGCGGCAACAAAAATGGTAATAGAACCCCAGAGCAAGGTTGTATCCTTGAACATGATGACGTCACGAATACCGCCCGCTTGGCAGAGACGTGTTTTTTGTGCAATAGCACCAACCACAAGGGCAACCACAAGGGCTAGCCAAATAGGAGCCTTAGCTGCGCCGGGTCCCTCTTCTGAGAAGGCAAGAACCGATGGCAGGGCAACTAGCATTATGAGTAAAACAACTTGGAATACGGGCATAATTAAACCTTCAGCCTTATTTAGAGAATGGCTGCGATTCAAGCTGAAACCACGTTTAAGGAATAAGGTACCAACAAAAACACCGGCAATGAAACCAATAAGGCCAATCCAAGCGTTGAGGTCACCACCGGCCATACGGAGAACCATGCGGAAGGGGCAACCTAAGAAAACGAGGGCACCAATGGTTGTCATCATACCCATGAAAAAGCGAAGAGCGGGTGAAGATCCGCCACGTACTTTAAACTCACCTGTCGCCAGGGAAATAATAAAAGATCCTAAAATAATCCCGATAATTTCAGGGCGTAAGTATTGGACGACGGGTGCTGTATGTAATTTGAGTGCACCTGCTGTGTCACGGATAAAGCAAACAATACAAAGGCCCATATTTCCGGGGTTGCCTTTAAGCATGAGCAAGATAGCAAGAAAACCGATAATAAGTCCTGCCACCATAAGCACGATTTTGTCTTTTTGTTTTGTCATAAAAACCTCCTACGTCTTAATGAAAAAGCTTCGCTTGATTTAAAAAATCCACTCAGCGAAGCACACAAGAGCTTTGCCCTTGTGTGTATGATTCTGCCGTAATTTTTATTACGGAATAAATCATGGACATATTAATTCAAATATAAGGAAAGGTGACCTTGTTATCCATTAAATCTATTGTTTGTCACTAATTATAGGTTTTAACGATTAGGAAGACTTTGTTTTATGTTTATGAGGTAGGATTAAGTGATAAAGATTAAGAGA
>JAMNZB010000018.1 GCA_023622515.1 Bacillota bacterium
AATTTTACTTGGGGGATTCAAGTGCCTTTTGATAGCAAACACGTGGTTTATGTTTGGCTTGATGCCCTGACAAACTATATTACCGCCCTGGGTTATCCGGAAAATACAGGGGATATGGAGACCTATTGGCCGGCAAACTTGCACCTTGTGGGGAAAGATATCATCCGCTTCCATACAATTATCTGGCCCATTACCCTTATGGCCCTGGATTTACCGCTGCCCAAACAAGTTTTTGGCCACGGCTGGCTACTTATGGACGGGGACAAGATGTCCAAATCAAAAGGAAATGTGGTTGACCCCCATGTCCTGGCCGATGTTTTCGGCATTGATGCCATCCGTTACTTCCTCCTGCGGGAGATTCAATTTGGTCAAGATGGCAACTTCTCCGGAGAGGCCTTAATCAATAGGATAAATTCCGACCTGGTTAATGACCTGGGCAACCTCTTGTCGCGGACCCTGGCCATGGTGGAGCAAAACTTCCCCGAGGGTCTGCCGGAAGAGCGGCAAAGCGGTGACTTTGACCAAGAGCTCAAGGAGCAAGGCGAGAAGAGTTTTGAGGAGGCCGGTAGGTTCTTGGCTGAATTGAAAATATCTTCCGCCCTGACCAGCATTTGGGACTTTATCCGCCGTTCCAACAAGTATATTGATGAAACCGCCCCTTGGGTCCTGGCCAAGGAAGAAGGAAAAAAGGCCCGCTTGGCAGAAGTCCTCTATAATTTATGTGATGTCTTGCGAAGAGTTGCTGTAATGATTGCCCCCTTTATGCCGGATACAGCAAAGAATATGGACGAGCAGCTGGGTCTAGACCCTTCGGGAGAAGGGAAGCCGCTTTCTTGGCAAGATGCCGGCAAGTATGGCCTTTATCCTGTCAAGCAAAAGACCAGGCGGGCTGAAGCCCTTTTCCCAAGAATAAAAATGGATGAAACCCTGGAACTCTTAGAGGAAAAAGCCAAAGTCCGTGCCGCTAAAGTGGCCGAAAAACAGGCCAAAGATTTTTCCGAATTGGCCGGGAAATAATTACTAGCGGAGAAATAATTAATAGTAGAGAAATAATTACTAGCGGAGAAATAGCTAATAGTGAAGAAATAATTAATAGTGGAGAAATAATTTATGGTAGAGAAATAATTAATGGTAGAGAAATAGTAAAAAGTAGGATATTAATAAATATATTCCCGAGTTTCAGCCTTAGCCAAGACTCGGGAATTTTACTTTACATCTGCTCCTATTTTCTTGAATAAGCTTCCCGCTCATCTTCTTCGCTGTCTTGGGGGAAGAAGAGGTCTTCCAGTTCTTTAGCGGAAAGCTGATAAATGGCAAGACTTTCACTGACTTTCTCTAAAAGCGGCGAGAGCCTTGCTTTTTCATAGGGCATATCAATAAATTGCTGCAAAATGGCCTCAAGCTCCCCCTCGCCCATGAAAAAGTCTCCCTCAAGGCGGATGCTGCGGATTTTCTGCTTATCAATGTCGAGGTAGAGTTTTAAAAAGCCACCCTTGGTCAGCCTTTCACTTTCCAGGCTGAAGGCGGGATTTTTCCCGATGTTCCAGTCATCACTGGTAAATTTTTCCTTGGCAATGGCTTCCGCCCTGGCAAGTATTTCCGGGGCGAAAAAGAGTTTTCCGTCATTTTCGACCAGAGCGCCGGCTTCCAGCAGACAGCGTCTTTTTTCTTCATTATCTAAGCTTTTGAGGGCCCGGTCGAAGTCTTCCTGAAAGGCCTGAATTCCCCGTTTCTCGGGGTCTACTTCAAAGAGATTAATGACCCGCTGCTTAACGGAAGAAATGCCCTTACTCTTCATTTTAATTTTCGGCGGGGTAAGCAGGTCGCCCATGATGCCGGTATCGCAAGAGTAGAGGATAGAGCCATGGTGGAGAATCCGCTCTTTAGCAATTCTCTGGGCATTCCCGTTAAATTTAAGTCCTTGACAGAGTAAGTCATTACGCGAACTTATCTCACAAGAAAAGCCTATCTCATTAAGGATCCCTCTGACAGGGACAAGAAAGCGGGCAAAATCGATGGCGTTTTGCCTTGTTCCATCGCTGTGTGTACGAGGAGCAACCACGGAAAACTGCAGGGCCCCATCGTCGGTAAAAATCGTTCCTCCGCCGGTTGTCCGCCGGACAAAGTCAACCCCTCTTTCGGCAATCAAATCCATCCGACACTCTTTTAAGGCATTTTGGAAGCGGCCGATCATCACGGTGGGCTTGGTCCGCCAAGTAAAGAGAATAGTGGTTTCCTTAAAACGGGAATCCTCCACTACAGCCTCCTCCAGCCCGAAGGCTTCAGCTCCTGTTAGGATTTCAGTATGAATAAAAAGCATGGTAAATCATCCTCCTCGGTAGGTGTATTTTCTTTATCTTTAAGCACATCTTACTTGCCAAGCTAAAGCCGGAGATCTGATGCTCAGAAAGCCCCTCCGGCTAATTTCCTATCCTGCTAATCTCTGTGTTTTGAGAAACCGGCAACTATATTTTTTTCTTGCCCAAGGCCTGGATTAAAAAATCCTCCGCCATGTAAGAACTGCGTACAAAAGGCCCGGAGGCAACTCCTTTAAAGCCCAGGTCAAGACCGATGGCCCTGTATTCTTCAAACTGGTCGGGATGAATATATTCCACGACATCAAGGTGGTCAAAAGTAGGCTGCAAGTATTGGCCTATGGTTAAAAAGTCGCAATCAATGGCCCGCAGGTCTTGCATGAGGGCGATAACTTCTTCCTTTCTTTCTCCGAGGCCGACCATAATCCCGGATTTTGTCAGCATGCCGGGGGCACGTTTTTTGACTTCGGCCAGGAGATCCAAAGACCGCTGATAAATTGCTTGGGGGCGGACACCGGCATAGAGTCTTGGCACTGTTTCCAGGTTGTGATTTAAAACATCCGGCTTGCTGTCCAGAATGGTTTGCAGGTCATCCCAATTCCCCTGCAAGTCTGAAATCAAGAGCTCAATGCTGGGACAGGGCTCGACCTGTCTGCGGATTTCATAGACCACTTCGGCAAAGTGGGCCGCTCCTCCGTCGGCCAGGTCATCACGGGTAACCGAGGTGACAACGACATGGTTTAATTTGAGGGCTTTAACGGTTGCGGCAAGATTTTTCGGCTCTTCGGGGTCCAGGGGCTCCGGTTTGGCACAAGTCACATTGCAAAAACGGCAATTTCTTGTGCAGTGGCTTCCCATAATCATAAAGGTCGCTGTTCCCTTGTGGAAACATTCGCCCCGGTTGGGGCAGGTGGCCTCCTCGCAGACAGTGTGCAGGCGGTTTTCTTTCAGCAGCTGCAAAACTTTATTCTCTGCACCACCCCCGTATGGTTTTACCCTCAGCCAAGAGGGTTTCTTCTTATAAGATTTATTTTTATCGCTTGGGGATGAATTTTGTGAATTAGTCATATTCTTCATACCTGCCTTTCTAAAGCTAACGCTTACTCATGTATAATGGGTGGAGTTCCTAGATGCTCTCCTGCCTACTTGAGCTATACTCTTGAAGCAAGATGGAGACATTCTGAGAATCCTCTTTTGCAAAGTGAGCTACCAGAACATTTTAGCCTATGTGCTGATAAAAATAAAATAAAAGGAGCTAAGAGACCATGCCTTTACTTTTTGATACCCATGCCCATTTACAGGAAAGGACCTTTGCTGCTGATTTCGAGGCCCTGCTTGATGAGATGTATGATGCCGGAGTTGGCCGGGTCGTCCTGCCCGGCTCAAACCTCAAGGATTCGCGAAGGGCGGCAGAACTGGCCTTGCAGCATGAGGGCTTTTATTGTGTACTTGGTGTACACCCCCATGATGCCAAGACCTGGCACAGGGATAGCAGGGAAGAATTAATCCGCCTGGTAAAAGAAACCGAAAAGCGGGGCCGGAAAATGGGTCGGGAGCGTGTGGTTGTGGGGATTGGGGAGATTGGCCTGGACTATCATTATGACCACAGCCCCAGGCATATCCAGGCAGCTGTATATCGTGAACAAATTGAAATTGCCCATGAACTGGGCCTGCCTATTGTTGTCCATGAGCGTGAAGCCTTTGCTGATAGCTTCATGATATTAGAAATGGCAAAAGCAGATGGCATACTGGACTTGCCCTTTGCCTGCCATTGTTTCTCCGGCAGCCCGGAAAGTGCCAAGAGGATTTTAACGCTGGATGCCTACCTGGGCTTTGATGGCCCGATTACCTTCAAAAATGCCAGAAAACCCATTGAAGCTCTGAAGGTAGTACCTGATGACCGCTATCTCCTGGAAACGGACAGTCCTTTTTTGACACCTGTGCCCTTCCGTGGTAAACGAAATGACCCCGGCAAACTTGTATACATTGCAGAAAAAGCAGCGGAAATCCGGGGCAAGAGCTATGAGGAAATTGTTGAAGAGAACTGGCAGAATGCCTGTCGTTTCTTCCGTATCAGCCCCGACCCGGAAAAAGATATCATCCTCCGCTATTAAGCAAAGGGGTGGCTAGCCGGTCTTCCTGCTCAAACCCAAGGGGTAAAAGGGGTAAGCGGGATATCATCCTTGGCTATTAAGCAAGCAGGCCGGCCAATCTTTCGGCCGGGATTTAAGGCTTACCGGCAGCTCCTTTTTGGCCGTTGAGGATAGCCTTGATAAGAGTGAAAAAGCTAAGCGTAGGATACAGCTCACCCTCGGCCGTTGAGGATAGCCTTTTTCTCTGCGGCGATCCTGTTTACTTCAGCCTTCACTTTTTCGATATCCAAGCTAAAAAATTGCCCCTCTTTATAGAGAATTTTCCCATCAACCATGGTAAGGAAAATATTCTGGCGGCCGGCTGCATAGAGGGCGTTGGCCGCTAAATCATGTTGGGGTACAGTGGCGTAATCATCCAAATCAAAGACGACTAAATCAGCCTTCATCCCTTCTTTAATTAAGCCGCTATGCTTGATGCCTTGGGCAAGAAAGCCCCCTTGTGTAGCATAGCGGAAGGTTTTTTCCGGCCCCATAAAGGAGGGGTCAAGCGTAATACCCTTTTGGACTAGTGAAGCTAAATTAACTTCTTCCAGCATGTCCAAATTATTATTGCTGGAGGCCCCATCGGTACCAATAGCGATGTTTACTCCGGCCTCTTCCCAGCCTTTGAGATTGGCAAAGCCGGAAGCCAGTTTAAGATTGGAAGAGGGATTGTGGACGAGGGTAATATCCGCCCCTTTTCCACAAGCTTCTTTAAGCAGGGCCAAGTCGCTGTCTTCCAACCATATACAGTGGGCGAGGATTAGGGGGACCTCGAAAAAACCCAGGTCATAGAGATAGCGCAGGGGTGTTTTTCCCCGTCTTTTTTTGCCTTCCTCATGTTCCTTTTGGGTTTCGGAAACATGGATTTGGACTCGTAATTGCCGGTCTTTGGCAAAGTTGAGCAAGGTCTTTGCTGTATTCTCATTAGAGGTGTACTCGGCATGAAGGGCCAGTTCCGGCCGGATTTTACTGTCCGGATATTCCCGTAGATGGTCAAAAAGGGCCTTGGTACCCTGGTAGGCGTTGGTGTCCTCAAAGTCGGGATCCCTTCCTGGTGCAGAGCAACCATGGGCAAGGTTGGCCCGAATACCGCTTTCTTCCACGGCCTTGATGATACCGGGCAAGTTCATGTACATGTCACTAAAGGAAACACAGCCTGAGGCGAGTAATTCAGCAATGCCGAGCAGGCTTCCCCAATAGCTGTCCTCGTCCGTAAGCAGGTCTTCAAAGGGGAAAACTTTTTCCGTGAGCCAGCGTTGCAGGGGCAAGCCCTCGCCAAAGCCCCTCAGCAAGGTCATAGGGACATGGCAGTGGGCATTGGCAAAACCGGGCATAAGCAGTTTATTCTCGCCGGAAAGACGTTCGCCCTGATAACCGGAGGGGGCTTTTTTACTGATGCCCTTGATACGGTCATCTTCAATTTCGATATAGGCGTCTCTTTGAACTAAAAAATCTTCATCCAGATAATTTATTTTCTCAAAAAGCATAGGGAATCCTTTCTGTATACAGGCCTAGGGATTAAAACCCCTGTCATCGTCTGCATCAAGTGGGGGCGGGGAGGTTGGACGCTCGCCATCATCATCTTTTTTCTTTTTGCCATCATGTTCTTCGCAAACCTCCATGGGGTTGGCCGGTGATCCCTCGATTAAGAGAACGTTCAGCACACCCTCTTCGCTTGCGGAACAGAACTCATTGGCGATGAGGTGGGTTTCTGCACAAATGGTCATATTAATGACCCCGGGTGGCCGTTCAAAGTCAGCCGGCGGCAAATTTTGATGCAAGACTTCCATGGATTCACGCCAAATATGGCAAGCGTTGTAGCCATCAATTAAAGGAATACTGGTATCTCGTCCGTTAGCGTTGGCATAACCATACCAAACGGAGGCCGTATAATAGGGTGTGTAGCCACAGAACCAAACATCTCGATAATTTTCAGTTGTCCCTGTCTTACCCGCAGCAATGGTGTTTGTCGGTTGGGCCCCGTTCCAAGGGGCTGCGGCAACATCTTTTAGCATGGTGGTTAAAACGTAGGTTGTTTCCGGTTTATAGACCTGATAGCTAATCCGTTCCGTATTGTCGAGCAAAATGGTTCCATCCTGGTTCAGGACACGAAGATAGGTTGTGGGTTCTGTATATTTGCCGCTGTTGGCAAGGACAGAAAAGGCCTCGGTCATTTCCCAGGTGCTCATGCCTTCTTCAAAACCGCCCAAAGCCGTTGCCACATAGGGTTCATCCGTCCTATCAATACCGCAATCTTTTAAGAAGGCCAAGCCGACTTCGGGGCCCAGGCGGTTGGCATAGACATCGGCGGCAATAGTATTTAGTGACATTAGGATAGCATATTGTAAGGTAACATCCCCCTTGTAGTCCCGGGAATAGTTCAGGGGGTAGGGGGTGGTTGGGGCAGCAGGGTTCAGGTACATCGGTTCATCCGTAAAGAAGGAAGCCTGGCTGATGGCCCCGACTTCCAGGGCAGGAGCGTAGACAACCAGAGGTTTAATCGAAGAACCGGGCTGGCGCTTGGCATCGGTCGCAAAATTGAAGACCAGGTTACCCTCTTTTTCGCCAAAGCCTCCGACAATAGCCCTGACCAGTCCTTCTTGACCGGGCCTGTTATCCATGACGGTAATGCCGGCTTGAGGATGTTCCGGTGTATTTGGTAGCTGCAGGGGGTCGGTGACAAATAGGGACTCATCTTTAAAAACTTCCTCCAGCTGGGCCTGGGCTGCTGAGTCCAGAGTTGTCTCAATGGTTAAGCCGTAGTTATAGACGGCCATAGCAGCCAATTCGCGAGTATAGCCCCGGCGCTTGATGAGGTCGGCTTGCACTTCTTCCAAAACGGCTTCAACAAACCAGTTGTGAATGTTTTCCTCAGGCTTTTCTTGGGCAGAAAAGTCAAAAATAATCTCCTGGTTCAAAGCGCTATCGTATTCTTCTGCTGTAATAAAGCCATTTTCCAGCATGGTGCCCAGAACGAGCCGCATCCGGCGCAAGCAGTTTCGCCTGCCGTATTCCGTCATAGGGTTGTAGGTTGCCGGACGGTTAGGAATGCCCGCCAGCAAGGCGCATTCTGCAAGGGTCAGATCTTTGGCGTTTTTATTGAAAAAAGCCACAGAGGCTGCTTGGACACCTTGATAGTTATTGGACATGGGGACCAGGTTTAAGTAGAGCTCGATAATGGCTTCTTTCGACATGGTCCTTTCCAGTTGAACGGCCTTATACCATTCTTGGATTTTTCGCTGGGCCGACAAATCGTCTTTCCCCGTTACCATTTTAATGGTCTGCTGGGTAATGGTAGAGCCCCCGTGGGTGGGGTTACCACCGTTTAATAAAGCACTGACAACGGCACTGAAAATTCTCCGCATATCAATGCCGGGGTGGTAGAGGAAGCGTTCATCCTCAATCGCAATAAAAGCGTCATCGATGTAGGTATGTTCTATTTCTGCAAAGGGAACAAATTCAGCCTTGGCGCCTCCCCCTTTAATCCGGCTGACAATCTTGCCGTCCTTGTCTAGAATTTTCGTTTCCTCTTGGCTCAAGTTACTTTGAATATTGCCAATTTCAACATCTTGTGCTGTGGAAATATAACCGGCCAGCATGCCGCTGCCCAGCCCTAAGAGGGCAAAGCCGATGAGAAGAATGATGACGACAAGGACTTTCAAGGCCTGCATGGCAGACATGCCTAAAAAACGCCAAAAGCTCGACTGGTTGGCACTCGAGCTTGGCTTGCTTTTTATTCTGTTGCGCAAAATACGCCGTTGTTTTACTTTTCCTTTTGCCCTCTTCTCCGACTTTTTGTCCAGACCGGAAACGGCTTGCCGGGGAGGGTTTTTTGGAAGTCTCGCAGTATTTCCTCCGGCCTGACCCGGCAAGTTCTTTTGTGGTCGGCTAGGCCCGGGAGCGGGACGACGGGGCTTATATGGCTTTTTTTCATTATTTTTTTGCATGGTAAAAAATCACCTAACAGTACTTGGTAAGCTACTTGCCATAGGCTGTTATGCTAAGCCTTTACGAGTTTTTCTCTTGAAACTCTTGGCTCGTGAGTACGTTGGCAACACGTACATTAACATGTTTGACAGTCAAACCGGTCATTCTCTTCAGTCTTTCCGATAAAAGGATTTTGAGTTGTTCGAAAATTTCCGGTGCAGACTTGCCATATTCAATGATGATATCCAGGTCCAGGCTAACTTGCTCGGCTTCGTCAACGGTAATTTTGATTCCTTTAGAACTCTTAAAGTTGAAAAAACCGCCTCCGCCTCCGGATAAAAGGACACCGTCCATTTCATGAATGGCCACGGCAATAATTTTCTCCAGGACTTTTTCATCAAAGGAAAGTTGGCTGATGACAGCATCATCCTTTACTGTGAGGGCGGAGCTGACCTGTTCGACAGCTTCCTCTTCGTAGAAGTCGGTTTCTTCCTCTTCTTCTTCTTCCTCTTCTTCCTCTGATTCTTCCGGCTCTTCCTCTTCAATTACTCCTTCGTCAAATTCTTCCCCCTCTTCTTCTTCTTCCGGGGATTCTTCAAAAGCTTCTGCTTCATCGAAAGGAGCTTCTTCTAAGTTATCAACGAAAACCTCTTCTTCCGATTCTTCGGATATTTCTTCAAAATCTTCCTGATAATCGGTATTGTTATCGTCTACATTAGTATTTTCTTCTTCTGCGGATCGTTTCCATTTAAAATCTTCAAACATGGTCGTTCTCCTTTCAGTATTAAAGGTTATGTCCTCATTTTAGCACAAGGATAGCTTAAGTCGCAGTATGTGGTAAACTTTTTCTTTTTGCTAAAACAGTTTATACTACAGTTTATATTATAGACCGCACAAATATTTACGCTCAAGGAACGGTTATAAAGGCAAACGATAATTAGAAACGGAAGTCGAAAATAGACATTTACTACAGGAGAGAAGACATGATTTTTAAGAGAAAAATTTGTCAAACGGGCTTAAGCTTAGCCCTAGTGGCTATACTGCTCTTACTTAATATGGTTACTTTACAAGCCCAAACTCTTGAACATGCTGAAGAGGCCAGCCTCGAGCCGGAACTCTTTCCGGAGGACATTGCCGGGGGCAGGCTAGTTGATTTTGACATCAAGGGTTTGAGCTACTATGAAGAAGCCCGGGAGCTTATTCAGCTGGTTAATGAATTACGGGTAAGTCTAGGGATAGAGCCTTTGGTATATAATATGCAGTTAGCAGACTTGGCCTTGCTGAGAGCGGCAGAAAGCTCTGTCTATTGGGATCATAGACGGCCTGACGGGAGTTATCTAACAGACACAAATAAGGATATCCACGGGGAAAATATTGCCGGCGGCATTTCGGATGGCCGTCTTGTTTTCGAAAATTGGCTCCATTCCCCCGGCCACTATCAGAATATGGTCAACCCCCAATATAAAAGCATTGGTGTTGCGGCATATGGCAGTTTGCATGGAGAGGCTCCGCGTTGGTGGGCCCAGGTATTTTCTGCAAGTTTACCGGAAAACACCATGCCCGACCGTGCCAATGGTGCTGCGGTTAGCCACAGAATTAAAGTCAATCCGGACTTCTTAGCCATGCAAGTCATTACCGGCGGCCAGATTAATACCGGTCTCCAAAGTGAGGACTTTGGGCAACATGACATCCTTCGCTTACGGAAAGGGGATGGTGTGCAATTGTATGCCATGGTTCATTACCGTTTGGAAGATGCCTATAATGCACCGGGCAGCATCCCGGCCAAGGATTTGATCTGGGAGAATGTAAATCCGGATATTGTCTCTTTAGATCCCAGCGGTTGCATGACTTGCCTGTCCGAGGGTACGGCAGTGATAAAGGTCTACCACAAAGATCTAGCTGAGTTGAAGACGGAGATTACGATTGAAGTTCTGCCTTACAATACCTTGCGCATCATTGCCGAGGTCAATGCGGCAAGGACTGAAGAATTGTATAAGACAGCTATTGAGTCCTATGCGGCAAAACCCCATGTTACGGAATATGTGGGGGAAAGCTCAGCCGAAGCCAACAAATTGAAAGAAAAGATTTATCGTTTTAACGAACAGGTAGGCTACGATAGTCGTTTGCAGCATCTGGCCTATGAATTTACCAAACAATTTAGCCTCTTCCTCTATCCTGATGCGATGGAGAGTCTGCCGGAAATCAATCAGCTGGTAGAAAACTTGCCCTTAGGGCAGCGGATATCCTGGCATGCTTTTTCCGATTTAGATACTCCGGAAGATCAAACCGTTCAGGTGCCGGGCTGGGCCAAGAGCATGGCGGCCATGTCCTTTATAAGTGGTGGCCACGAAGTTAGCTTTTTAATTTTTTCCGATGCAGAAGGTGATGGTCAAAAACTTTCCCTTTCCGAGATTATTCCGGAGGCTGAATACATTCCTGAATTAACCGGTTTTATTGCCTATGAGGTTGAGCTTTTTAAAGACCGCAACGATGCCGCTATCCACTTTGTAGACCAGGGTGTTATTACTTCGGAGTTAATCTTCTACGATGCCCTAAATGATAACCGTATCAGCCTAAATGAAGCAGGAAAAGTGATTTATAGCCCTAGGGTTTTATTGAAACGGGCAGAAGTCGGCCCCTATCCTCCCGTCTGGCCGGCCAAAAGCAGTATTTTTTACGAGGTTGACGACCCGAACATCGCCTCTTTTACAGAAAATGGCGACCTGCTTATTAAAGCGCAGGGCAGTTTTGTTTTATCGGTAAGTTTTGTTGATATTGCGAATCGTGAAATTTTGAGCAGGGCTAGTATTCTTATCAATAACAATATCTTCATCCCTGAAGAAGTTGAGGCGAATGCTCTTGAACTTCAGCAGGAGGAGGCGACGGCAAGTGAAGGGGAGAGTAGCCCCTAGAGGAAAAACTGCAGAAGTCGGACGGATGGACCGGCCCATGAGGAAAGTGAATAATTTTGCTAAGAAAACAGGAACCAGCCCTGGTCTATAAAGACGAGATAAAGGTATAAAAAGGCGCTCCGGGGTCAGGCAATTATTTCAAGTCTCTGCTTAGTTGCTCAAGACCTACCTGTAAGTGGGCGTGCATAACGGCAGAAGCCGACTCGGGTGAGCGGTGCTCAATGTGGCCAGCAATTTTGTCGTGGTAAAACCTGGCGTTTTCTGCAGTCAATTCTGCGCTGCGGATATTAGCCAGGGCAATAGCCTCCTCTATGGATTTTGAAAGCTCAGGCATGATTTGAGCGATAACCAGATTATGCGAGGCCTGCCATATGGCTATATGAAACTGACTGTCCTCGAAGGCATAGTCCTCTTTTGCCTCTATTTTTTTTACGCATTCCTGCTCCCAGTAGCGGATTTTTTCAATCTCTTCTCTAGTGCCATGCATTGCCGCTTGTGCGGCAATGGTCGGCTCGATAACAATCCGTAAGTGATACCAGTCCAATTGCAATTTATGCTTATCTTCAATGCGCATAAAGCTGAGGGCATTTTCTGACTGATGGGGGTTTTTTGTGACGAAGGTTCCCACGCCCCGTTCTACGCGTAAAATGCCCTCCGAGGATAAAATTTTGATGGCCTCGCGAATGCTGTTTCGGCTGACATTAAAATATTCTGCCAGTTCCATTTCGCCCGGTAATTTTTGATTCGGCTTAAAATCTTCACGCAAAAAAATCATCCTTTTTAGTTGCAGGACAATTGTTTCCGGAATGGACATTCGCCTTGACATAGCCATACCACATTACCCTTCTTAGTATTTTGTTTTAAGTCTAGAGGGGAAGGGATTATTTTTCAAGTGGCCTTTTATTGTATTTTTGAATAATTATGTCAGCAACCCCTTCGTAATTTTTGATAAACTTTTTTCTTGTAGGACATCAATTTCAAAATTATATTGTGATTTATGTAGACAGAACAAAGAAAAGAGGGTAGAATTACTAACAATTAGTAGAAAGTGTAGGCGTTGACTGCTTTTTGAGCAATCAAGATGTTGGACAAGTATAGGATATTTTTTTAGTAAGGAATATTAATTAATAGTCGCTTGTGCAAAGGAGATTACACCATAGTGCTTATGAAGAGAGACGTATCAGCTGGGCGAATTAATAAGTGTAGAAATGCAAACCTGCTGTTTTGCTGGGCTAATTCTGACCTTCCTGAGGGGGGAATTAATGCAACAGCCGGAGGATTCTCTTCTGATGTGATGAGTTGTTTTGAGAAATACGTGCGTTTGGGCACGTATTTTTTCTATATCACCATGTTTTTCGCCTTTATTCAGGCTGTTTGGTATTTGAGATAGGGCTTGTTGGCTTCTTATCTTCAAAATAAATATATTTTAATGGAGGGATTTATGGCTGATTCAAAAAAGAAAAAAATGACTGTGCTGGACTTTAAAAAGTACAAGGAAGAAGGAAAAAAGTTTACTTATGTAACAGCATACGACTACACAATGGCTTCTATTGTCAATGAAAGCAAAACAGAAGTAATTCTAGTTGGTGACTCTCTCGGTAATACCATGCTTGGCTATGACGGGACAACAGCCGTTACTATGGAGGAAATTATCCACCATGCCAAGGCTGTCAGAAGAGGGGCTCCGGATACCTTTATTGTTGCTGATTTACCTTTCGGCTCCTATCAAGAGAGCATAGAGCAGGCACTCCATAATGCCATTCGCCTCTACAAAGAAACCGCCTGTGACTGCGTTAAGCTTGAAGGTGGTGTCGAGATGGCGGAAACCATCAAGGCCATTGTTAATATCGGTGTTCCGGTCATGGGCCATATCGGCTTAACACCCCAAACAGCGGGTTCACTTGGTGGCTTCAAGGTGCAAGGCGGTACCCCGGAAGGGGCAAGAAAGCTTGTTGAAGATGCCAAGGCTCTCGAGGAAGCCGGGGCCTTCTCCATCGTTCTTGAATGTGTTCCCAAGGGTGTTGCCAAAGCTGTAACAGAAGCCTGTAGTGTGCCCATTCTGGGTATTGGTGCCGGTCCCTATGTAGACTGCCAAGTCCTGGTTATCCATGACATGCTGGATATGTTTGGTGACTTCAAGCCCAAGTTCGTTAAGCATTTTGCCCATCTCCGCAGAGATATGGTTAATGCCCTCAACACCTTCCATGAAGAAAGCTTAAGCGGAGAATTCCCGTCACCGGAATATAGCTTCAACGCTAAAGTCGAAGGGTTTGAAGTATAGGTTCGGAGCTTGCCGCCTGCAAGCTTATAAGCGCATAAGTGCAAAAGGGAGCTGTGTGGCAAGGGAGACTCGGGGTATCAAGCCCCGAAAAGATACAGATACCGCTAGTAGCTACTCGTAAAAGTAGAAATGAGATAGTCGGGGGGAATGATGAAAGTAGCAGTTGTTGGCGCCGGCGCCATGGGAAGCCTATATGGCGGCATCTTTGCAGAAGACGGTCACGAAGTATATTTTGTCGATGTCTATAAGCCTTTAGTTGATGCGGTCAATGAACATGGGCTGGTGATTCAAAAAGAGGGTAAAGAAAGAACAATTAAAGGAATAAAGGCTACAGATAAGGCCGAAGAGGTTGGTATCGTTGACCTGATTATTCTTTTTGTCAAGTCTACAGCTACGGAGATGGCTGTCAAAGGAAACAGCAGTCTCATTGGAGAAAATACGGTTATCCTGACCTTGCAAAATGGCCTTGGCAATATTGAAAAAATTGAGCAATATGCCGACCGCAAGCAAATTATCGCCGGAACGTCAGCCAATGGGGCCAACGTCCTTGAGCCAGGGAAGATTAATCATGCCGGTTGGGGCGGAACAACCATCGGTGAATTGGACGGTTCTGAAACAGAACGGATCAAAACAATTCGTGACATGCTAAATACCGGTGAACTTGGGCCCGCGACTGTTTCGGACAATATCATGGGCATGATTTGGGACAAGCTATTGGTCAATGTTGGAATCAATGCCTTGGGAGCCCTAACCAGAATGAAAAATGGAGAACTGCTGGAATATCCTGAACTGGAGGCTGTATTTGAGGACTTGGTCAAAGAGGCTGTTGCTGTGGCCAAAGCCTGCGGCATCCGACTGGGTTTTGCGGACAGTGTTGAACATGCCAAAGAGGTTGCCCGAAGCACGAGCAGCAATATTTGTTCTATGCTGGCGGATGTCCTGAATTCACGAAGAACAGAAATCGATACGATTAACGGGGCCATTGTTCGTCTGGGAAAAGAACAGGGTGTTCCTACGCCTAAGAATGAGTTGGTC